>CAYYCW010000087.1:0-7459 GCA_964470435.1 uncultured Treponemataceae bacterium | reverse complement strand
TGTCGCTTGCAATAGAGGAAGGGCATACGCAAGTGGTAAATGCGCTAAGGGCGGCGGGAGCTAGGTGAGCTAGAAGCTAGAACAATTTCCGCGATTTTTGAGCGCGAATTTTAGCTGCGATTCGCTCCTGAATCATTACCATTGCCTTGCTAGACACGGGCAGGATAAGTGCCACGTCTTTCGCTATTTTTATCTTTATTATTGCATAAAATACCTTTGAGGATTATTCTTAAGCAAGATGAGGCTAGAGTATCGGCCTTGAAAACTCACTTAATAAAATTTTGTTATAGATTGAGAGGACTTTATGGATTTTGCTAAAGCAATGCAGGACAAGGCGGCATCTTTCGGCAACAGGCTTGTCTTACCGGAGGGCACGGATGAAAGGACTTTGCGGGCTGCCCGCGAGATAGCGGACAAAAAGATTGCCTCCGAAGTAACGGTTTTAGGGCCTGCGGGCGATATTGAGGCTTGCGCAAAAAAGGCTGGCATAACCCTTGACGGCGTTACAGTTATTGACCCGGCTGCTTCGGAATTGCTTGATAACTTTTCCGAAAAGTACTACCAAAAGAGAAGGACAAAGGGAATGACGCCTGAGCAGGCTCGCATTGAAATGCGAGATCCCTTGCGCTTTGCCGCCATGATGGTAGATGAGGACATTGCCGACTCTATGGTAGCGGGGGCAGAAAACACAACCGCTGACGTGCTGCGCGCAGGGCTTACAATTATCGGCGTGGCGCCTGGCACAAAGACAGCCTCTTCGTGCTTTGTGATGGTGCTGCCTGATACCTCTTGGGGCGCGGACGGCGTTATGGTTTTTGCTGACTGCTCGGTAATTCCTACGCCTACGGCTGATCAGATGGCAGATATTGCGATGTCCGCGGCTAAGAGTTGCCGCACCTTTACCGGCGCGGAACCTGTTGTGGCCCTTCTTTCTTATTCTACAAAGGGATCAGGCGGCAACAAGGACGCGAACATTATCCGCGTGCAGGAGGCTACGCGCATCTTAAAGGAAAGGAATCCCGACTTTATATTTGACGGCGAGCTTCAAGCTGACGCCGCCCTTGTGCCTTCGGTAACGCAAAAAAAAGCGCCTGGCTCTCCCATCAACGGCAATAACGTCAATACGCTCGTTTTTCCGGACCTTGCGTCGGGGAACTTGTCCTACAAGCTAGTGCAGAGGCTAGGAAAGGCAGAAGCCTTTGGCCCCTTCCTACAAAACTTTGCCAAGCCTATCTCTGACCTTTCGCGCGGCTGCTCTGTTGAAGACATTGTAACAACAGCCGCCGTTACCCTTGTGCAGGCGGGACAAAAATAAGGGGAAGAAAGCGCCTTTAGCCTTATAGTGCGCCTTTTGGCCATTCAAAGGGCGCGCCGCGCTTTTTCCATAAAGGCTCGCATTCGCTCCAATAGGCGAGTGTTGCGTTTTTTTCTTCTGCAACCAAAAGAGAGACTTTTGCGCAATACCATGTTTTAACCTTTAGCGTGGCTGAAAAGCTAGCCTCTGCACCTTGTTCTGTAAGGGCCTTTTCTAAAATAGCTTGGGCAAAATCCCCAGCAAAGCCTAAGATTAGCGCGCCCTCATCTGGGAATTTAAGATTTGCTGGCGCGCTTGAAAAAAACGCATTTCCTTCTTGGCTTATGCAAAGCGTATTTGCCGCAGGTATTTTGCCTGCTGTTTCAGGAAAAAAGGCGGCAGGTCTGTAAAGCCAGCCTTCCTTTGCCTTTATGGGGCCCGCTGCAAGTGAAGTGTCAGCTTGGGCTGTAATTTTTCCTTCAAATGGAATGCATGGCGGAAAAAAAGAAAAGAGCGCTGCGCTTTCTTTTTCAAACAGCTTGCGCAAGCGCTTTTGCTCTTTTTCAAATTCCGCTTGCATTGTTTTAGGAAAAAAGAGCGCTAGAAATTCAAGGGAGATTTTTGCCTTATTCATTGTTTAGCTACAGAAATTGTCTACTTTTTCTTAAATCATGCTTATCAAAATTGCTTTATTGTGATAAACTATGCTAGGGCTCGTTTTACAGTGAAAGCTCTTTTTTGTCTATATGTTTTGATTCCTTCCCTTTTTTTTGCTTCTTGCGAAAGGGAATCCCCTGTGCCTTTTTTTTCTGCCTCAGGGACGGGAAACGCCGCGCCCCTAATTGCGCTTTCTAGGGAAGCAGCAAAGGGCTTTGTGGAAGGGAGCGGCTGCTTTCTTTTTGCCTTTCCTCATGGGCTTGACGATTTTTCGCCCTCGCAAGCTATTGAAGTTGCCATAGAAATAACAGCCGCTGGCGAAAGCGTAAATTCTCCTTCCGCTGACATTAAGATTGCGTTTTTAATTGAAGATGATTTTGAACATCCCATTGGAGAAGGAAAGCTTAAGCTTAAAAATTCCGTGCGTGAATTGCAAAAATACGGAAAAGGCGAGTCTTTGGATGAAACAGCAATCCTTTCTGCTTCTTGGGCTTATCTTTTAGAGTGTTCAGGAAAACTTTCTGTAAGGATAGGCGCGCCCTCATTTGCTAGTGCCGCGGGCTTTGCTATTTTAGTTTCTGCGCCTGAAAGTGCTAATACTTCGATTATTTCCGCTTCATCAATAGAAGAAAGCTCCTGCGGTTGGCTTTCTGAAGCTGAAGATGGGCGCGTGTCTTGGGCAGGCTTCCCCAGCGAAGGCGGCAGCATAAGCTGCGTCCTTGACCCGTCGTCTATGCCTTCTGTATATGTGCCTAAAACGCATTTAATTTCTATTTTGTTTAAGGAAACCTCAAGCGCAAACCTAGAACTAGGCGGCAATGCAAGTGGCGTTTTAACCCTTTCCAGGGGACAAAGAAGGGCTACTTTTAGGAGCAGCGCCCTAAACAAAGAGTTTGGCTCAAGGGTTTCTCCTGAAGGCGGGCTTTCTGTTTTTCATCCTGTGATGCTTGGCGAAGGACTTGGTGAAATTGCTACAGTTTCAGGCGGCGAATACTTAAAGGGAATTGTTACCTTGCCCGCCTTTCCTAAAACTGATGGCAGCCGGGGCGGCAATGCCGAGCTTCTTGCCTTCCCGGATCTTGAGCCTATTACAGCCGACCCGCATGGAATAATAGAGTGGCCGCAGTCCGCGTGGCGGCGCCCTGAGCGGGAAATCTTTAGGTGGGATAGGTTTCCTTCCGTTATAGTGTTTGACACTGTGGATTATAATATCCAAGACAGGTATTTCCGCCGCCTTGCTTTTTTTACGGAAAAGCAGGGCTATAAAGGAAAGCTTTTAACGGACGCTGAACTTTCTGGAATGCACGGCTTCAACGCGCATGATTATAGCGCGGAAAGCCTTGCGGCGTTTTTTTCTGAAGCAGCCCGCCTTGACTTTGCCCTTTCAGATGAAGAGCTTGAACTGCGCGGAATTCTTCTTAATAACGGAATTATACGCTCTTCTGGCTACGGCACCTTTATAGCGGGGGATGGCGCTATTGTTTCAATTTCGCGCTCTTCACCCAATTATCTGCGGTATACGCTAATGGCGCACGAGGGCTTTCATGCTATTTATTTTATTGACGAAAGCTTCCGCGAAAAGGTTCATCAGGTTTACTCTTCCATTGACTCTCGCGCCAAGTCCTTTTTGCAAGAGTATTTCCAAGTTGTTAGCAGTTTAGGCTATGATACTTCTGATACAGTACTTATGGAAAATGAGTTTATGGCCTATCTTCTTCAAAATAGAATTGACGTTGCGAGCGACTATTTTTCTGTAAACATAGCGGATAGATATTTGCGCTACGGCGGCAGCCCAATGCTTGCCGCGCATATTAAGGAATCAAACGCTAGTGACTTTATCCGCGCGGCAGAAGAGCTTTCAAAGTATACATTTAGCCGCTGGGGAATACTTGCAGGAAGAGTGGGCTTACAGTTTTGGGATGATTAGTACTTTTACAGCAGTAAGTCCATGTTGCAACGCAGTTCCGCTCCGATTGTAGAAGGCGGGCCGTGCCCCGGCATCAATATTATACTTTCATCTTGGTTTAGGAGCTTTTCGTTTAGGTTTTTGATAAGGTGTTGCCGCCCGTGCATATTAGGACAATCTCCAATAGCGCCTGCAAGAATTGAATCGCCTGTAAAGGCTATATTCTCTATCTTAAAAATAAGAGAATCAGGGGAATGCCCCGGCACTGAAAGATAGAAAATGTCAAAGCCTGCTTCTTGAAAAAAGCCTGATCCTACAACCTCCTTTGTCTTTATGCCTTTAATTTCTGTTTCTGCAGCGTAAATACTTGGCGAATAAATTTTGCATATTGTTTTAAGCGCGGACAAATGGGATTCATGCCGATGCGTAATAAGGATAGCCTCTAGGCTAAACTTGTTTTTTTCTATGTGGTCAAGCAGCGTTTTATCCATTACGCTAGGGTCAACTATAATCGCCTGCCTTGTTTTTTCGTTGCCTACAAGATAGCTATTTGAAAAATTATTTGACACATAATGAAAGTATATTTTCATTCAGGGTTATCCCCTTCAGAAAAGATAGCTTCCCTTGTGTTTGAATACTTAAAACTGCAATCAGTTTTGAAAATGCGCAAAAAAATAGCTTGCTTAAGATTGCAGTGCTCAAACGTTACTTCTGTTAGGCTTGAAAGCGCAAAGCGCGAATTGTAAAGGTCAGAATCGTTAAAGCTTGTGCTCGCGCAGTCAATGCCGTTAAAGTTAACATGCAAAAGCTCCGCGTTCCTAAACTCGCAAGAGCTTATCTTGGCGCAAGCAAAGCATGAAAACTGAATGTCCGCGTTGTTAAAGCTACAATTATTAAATACCGCATTGTCAAAAAAGCACATTCTAAACCTTGCGCCTGAAAAGTTTGTGCTAATAAATTGGGCGTAAGCAAAGCAACAGCCTGTAAACCTTTTTTTTGACAAGTCCATGCCGCTAAGGGTTAGCCCTGAAAAGTTAACGCTTTGAATATCATTTTGCGTTTTAATAAGCTGCATTAGCTCATCTTCCGCTATATTTTGGCTTGCCGCAAACATAATTTAACTTTATGGCATTGCGCGCCTTTGGTCAAATGTTTTGTGGGGAAGGTCTAAGCTATAAGCTAACCCATATTGAATTGTTTTTTTGACTTTGCGGGTTTACAATGCTTAAAATGCAAGAAATCCTTACAAACGCGGGCTGCTGCGCCTTTCTTGACTCAGGTATTGGTGGCCTTCCCTACCTTAGCCAGCTAAAAAAGCTTTCACCCAACATGCCTTGTGCCTACATTGCGGACACCGCAAATTTCCCATACGGAAAAAAGGGGCACAAGCAAGTTATAGAGGCGGCAAGCTCCGTCGTCGCAAAAATCATAAGCCGCCTTAATCCTTCAACCATAGTTATAGCGTGCAACACAATTTCAGTCGCCGCCCTTGACTCCTTGCGCAAATCCTTTGGCATTCCAATTATTGGCACTGTTCCCGCCATAAAAAAGGCAGCCGCTGTTTCCGCAAATAAAATCATAGGCTTTATAGCCACAGAGGGAACAGTAAAGGACACCTACACGACTAAGCTTATTGCGGACTTTGCAAGCGGCTGCAAAATGGTTTTTCGCGCAGCACCTGACTTGGTTAGGGAAATAGAGGGCGGCCTTATCTTTGCAAGCGATGAAGAAAAGCTTGCGGCCGTCCTGTCCGAAGTCAAGCCCTTTATGGAAGGAGGGGCAGACACTGTTGTGTTGGGCTGTACCCACTTTTTGCACTTGCAAGAAACGTTTTGTTCTGCGCTTGGCAAGGGTATTCGCGTTGTAGATTCCCTTGAAGGTGTTGTAAGCCAGGCATTAAGGGTTAGCTCCAGCTTGCCGCTCAATGAAGAGGAAATAGCTGCTAGTTCCCTTTTTGTTACATCGCCCCTTCCAGCAGAACAAAGGGAAATTTACGAGCGCTGTTGCAAGCTTTACGGGCTTTTGTGGGAAGGCTTGCTTTGAGCGCGTCTTCAGCCTTGCTTGAAGGCACTGTTTTAAGCGGCACAAACAATTTTTTTGCTGTTGAAGATGAAGGCGGCCAGGTTTTCCGCTGCGCGATTAAGGGAAAGGTGCTTGCTAATGCTGAAAGGCTTTATAACCCGCTTGCGCCAGGCGATAGGGTGAGGTTCGCCATAAACACGCCATCCGAAAGCGAGGGCACAATATTAAGCCTAATCCCGCGTAAAAATAAGCTTTCGCGCTGGAACGCGAAAGGCGGCGCCGCGCAAATCATAGCCGCTAACATTGATCTAGTAGCAATTATAACTTCGGTAGATGAGCCGCCGTTTCGCCCGCGTTTTGTTGACCGCGTCCTTGTGCAAGCAGGCATTGAAGACCTTGAGCCGCTAATAATCGTAAACAAGAGCGACTTGCCTATTTCCGCTGACACGCGCGAGCGAGTTTTAGATTGGCTGCGCATTGGCTACAGCGCGCTTTATGTTTCAGCCTTTACAGGGGAAGGCTTAGGCGAGCTAAAGGCAAGGCTTAATGGAAAGACAACTGCCCTTATCGGGCAAAGCGGCGTTGGCAAATCTAGCCTTTTGAACGCGCTTTCAGGCAAGGAGGAGCGGCGTACCGCCTCAATTTCCTTTAAGTACCGCCGCGGCGTGCACACTACAACGCAGGGCAGCTTGCTTCGCTTAAAGCTTGAAAACTTTAACGCAAACTTAATTGACACGCCAGGAATTAGACGCTTTTCTGTTTGCGGGATTTCTGCGCAAGAGCTTATCCTTTTCTTTCCCGAAATGGAGGAGCTTGCAGGGCAATGCCTTTACGGAATGTCTTGCGCGCACAATACCGAAAGCGGCTGCAAAATACAAGAGGCGCTTAATTCAGGCGCTCTTTTAAGGGATAGATTTGAAAGCTGGCTTAGAATAAAAGAAGAACTTTAGCGGCTTGCACGCCTTTCATCCTCACTTTTGAATGGAATCCAAAAGCTCCAGAACCTTTTTAGCATGCCCCCTTACCTTTACATTGTAGAGAGCCTTTTGTATTGTCCCATCTTTCACTACAAATGTTGAGCGCACAATGCCCATAACTTCCTTGCCGAACATTATTTTTTTAGCGTATGCTCCGTACGCGCTTGCAATAGCCTTGTCAGGGTCGCTTAGTAGAATGTGCCGTAGGCTATGCCGCTGGATAAAGCCTTGGTGCGACTTAGCTGAATCAGGGCTTATGCCTATAACAACCGCGTTTTTTGCGGCAAACTCATCCAAAAGGGAGCTAAAGTCATTTGCCTCAATAGTGCAGCCGGGCGTGTTGTCCTTTGGGTAAAAATAAATGATAACGGTTTGCCCGCCAAAGTCTTTAAGTGAAACTTGCTTGCTTTCAGCATTTTCTAAGCTGAAAGCCGGCGCAACATCCCCTTCTTTTAACATAGAATCCTCCTAGAAAAAATTTAAGGAAAAAGGCCTTTCCTTGCAACAGGCAAGCTCCAAGTTTTGCCAAAAACTTAAAGCGATAAGGAAGCTTATAGCTTATAGCTTATAGCTTATAGCTTATAGCTTATAACGTGTAACATC
>CAYYCW010000086.1:0-7566 GCA_964470435.1 uncultured Treponemataceae bacterium | reverse complement strand
GAGATTGAAGTATAAAGCTTAAAACTATCAGCCCGAGCGTGTATAATACTTTGTGTACAGATGCCAGCACATCCCACTACCACGCCTATGGTTTTTTGCGCTATTGGTTTTGCAGAGTCGAAAAATTTACACCGTAGGTGCGCAAGGTGTATTTTGTAACGTGCAGGCAAAAGCTAGCTGGCTTAACCTAGAGCACCCTAAACTCAGCTCTGTAAGGCACAGCGACTACATGCCCCAAAGCACCCTCCCCGCATTCAATTCGAACGCAATAGAGATGAGTTTACACAAAATACTGGGCTTGGCTAAGCGCTTTCTTTACTTTAACTCTAAATACTGCTGGCAGCGCTTAATAAGAGTGGCAACCCATTTGTACTTTCCTCATTTTACGGGTTTTTTTGAGCTACACACGCTAATACCTTGTACTAAGTTGTGCTTTGAAGATGTTTGGCGGCACATAGATGAGGTTTTAAAGAAAACTATGCACACAAAATCAGCTTCTCCAAGAAATGTAAATCAGTTGCTTTTTAGATAGTGGCAGCTTTGCACAGGGCAATTTTGCTCCGTTAACCCGTACAAGGAAAAGGCGTATTTTAGCTTGGCAAGTTCTATAAAGGAAGCTCTCCATGTAGGATAGCTTCTAGCTATCTAAATTTTTCTCTTTAATTGACATGCCCTAGCTCTGTAAATATAATTACCTGATGCAAAAAAAAAAGGGCATTTTTCAAAGTATTGTCGAGTTTTTATTTACTTCTTCTAGTCCTGAAGCTGAAAAAAAGCGCGCGCTTAGGCAAATTGCTAGGGAAATAGGCAAGGTTAAGTTTAAGTGGTATAGGCCTTCTTCAGGGGATGCTCTGCCGCAAATGGGAAGATTTTTCTATGAGGTTTATGCAACTGTGGGTGCGGCGCAGGTTATACTTTCAAAGGCAAATACATCTTCAATTCTAAAAACAATCATAATTGAAGCTTCTCTTTCTGAAAAACAGCGCAAAATAAAAGCCAATCTTACAGAAGAGCAGCTTAAGGAAAGATTTAGGGCGGAAAACACAAAAAACTTGGAAGCCCAAATTGCAACGGAGCTTGATGCCTTTAAGCACGAGTTTACAGAAGAAAAATCACAGCAAATAAATAATCTTTATACTCAAATTGAAGCATTTGCTAATTTTGCAGCGTTTGACTATTACTTTGTCCTTAAAAAGTTTGATTCTGGAATACGCGAGCATGAGTTTTCTTATACTCCAAAGTGTTCAATGATAAGCGCTAAATACATACTAGAGGATCTCAAGGATTTTGCTGAAGTGGCTTACGCCCTTCCTCTTAACGCAAACTGGCAGGCAATCTTTGCAATTATTAAAAACTATAAAGGTGTTGCTCCAGTAAATCTTACAAGATGGGAAAGGGTTGTGCGCTTACTCCATGATGTGCGCAAGAGCAATATTTTAATGCTTATTATACGGCATATTTCAAGTAACCCAAATGAGCGCATTAAGTCTGCTCCTATACATGCAAAGATTGTGGACAGATATGTTTCTGAACTCAATATGCAAACTAAAAGTTTAGTCAAACAAATTTCGCAAGAAACAAAAATATCACAGGCGTCGCACCTTTTGCAGCAACTTTTTGGCTATATGCCGCCTACCAGCATTAATAACTACACGCCAGAAGCGTCGCAGAATTTTCAAAACAAAAACTTTACAGGCTTTACAAGAACTGCTGAGCTTAATTATCTTAACGCGTTTTTACTTGCCTACTTGAACACTGATATATATAAAATTTATGACTTGTGTGTTGTGCGTGCTAAATGGAAGCACAATGAAGACTCCACTGTACTTTCAAACAACTATCACACACTAGTGGAGCTTGTGGGGAAAATCGAGGAATTTGATGATTCCCTAGACGATTACACCCTTATTAACACTAAGCTTAAAACCCTGCTTTTGCGCCAAGAACATGACCTAGAAGCTAAAAGCCAACTTGAAACAGCTCTAAAAGATGTGAATAGAACAGCCTTTTCGCTTGTTTCTACAGGTTTCCAGAGCTTGTTAGCAGTAGGGAAAACCCTAACAGCGCTTTTAGAAGATTCTCAAAAGGTACAGCATAGCTTGGTTACTAATTGGGAACAGATTGAAAACATTGCAGGCGCTAGCATAAAGAGCATGCTTGTAGAAGTTTGTAAAAAAATCTACTCCATTGCGATGATTTTGCACATCTACATACAAGGGGAAGTAGGCGAAGAAAAATAGAGCGCCTGTCAGCTTTATGTTGCAGGCATTAAGCCTTTAACCATAAATTTATCTGGAATTTTTGCGGGCTTGCCATTCCTATCAACGCATCCCCAAGATACGTCAGCTTCAACGCACACTTCCCCACGCTGATTGCGTATAACTTGGCGGAAAGCGCCTGAAAGCTTTCCTAACTTTGAAGGCTCAACCTCAACCGAAAGCTCATCAAAAAGCTTAGCGGAAGCCCTATAGCGTATGTCTATGCGCGTAACATAAAGATAAAAGCCCGCTTCCACAAGAGCGTTGTAGTCAAACCCGATAGCGCGCAAAAACTCCATACGCCCATATTCAAGGTAATTTAAGTAATTAGCGTTATTTACATGGTTGTACGAGTCAAGCTCATAGGAGCGCACAACAAGAGTTGCTGTATGTTTCATGTAACGCCTACATTGAGTGAATGCGCAAACACCATTTTACGCAATTTGCTTCCTGCAACCGCAAAAGGAGCCTGCATCTAGTTTTCCCGTAAATCCGCGTAAGTATACCACACCTCTGCCCTGTGGTTTTGCATTTTTCTAACAATGAGCTTAAATTTAGTTGCAGTGTCGCTTGCAGGCAAGCCAGATGTAAAAACCGTTGGCTTTACCAGCGGTAATGCGAAAACGCCTTGTTTGCTTCAGCCATCCTATGCGTGTCTTCCTTTCTCTTAAAGGCGGACCCTGTGCTGTTAAAGGCGTCTATTAATTCAGCCGCAAGGCGCTCAGACATTTCATGCCCGTTGCGTGCTCTTGCCGCCGCTATAATCCAGCGCATTCCAAGCGCTTCCCTACGGGACTCGCGTATTTCAACAGGAACCTGATATGTCGCGCCGCCAACCCTTCTCGATTTAACCTCAACAACGGGCTTTACGTTGTCAAGCGCCTTAAGAAAAACTTCAAGCGGCTCTTGGCTTGTCTTTGCCTTAATGGTATCCATGGCATCATACATAACGCGCATACACACGGATTTTTTGCCATGAAGCATCATCCTAGAAACAAATTTTGACACAACAACGCTGTTGTACCTGCTGTCAGGGGCAACAGACCGTTCAATAGCCTTATTCTTTCTTCCCATATTTTACCTCAAGCCTTTGGGCGCTTTGCCCCGTATTTTGAGCGGCTTCTCTTCCTGTCTTCAACGCCTAGCGTGTCTTTTGTTCCGCGTATAATATGATACCTAACGCCAGGAAGATCCTTAACGCGCCCGCCGCGTATAAGCACAACAGAATGCTCCTGTAAGTTATGCCCTATTCCAGGAATATAAGCAGTAACTTCAATGCCATTACTTAGCCTAACACGGGCAACCTTTCTCAACGCGGAATTAGGCTTTTTGGGCGTTACAGTCATGACGCGCGTGCAAACACCGCGCCGTTGCGGGCAGGATTGAAGCGCTGGGCTTTTTGTCCTGTTGGCAGCAGATTTTCTCCCCTTTCTTATAAGCTGATTAATTGTAGGCATTAGCCTTAATCTCCTTTTGCTCTAAAGCCATTCATGAATTGAATAAAACTAAAATACATTCTAGCAGTATATTATTCAAGAAGAGCAATGCATGTCAACACTGGGAAAAAGCCAAAAGCTAAAAGCTAACTCCATATCCCACCATTAACTCACATTCAAGATAAGGCAAGTCAACATGACAAAATTTATAATAGATGACATGCATGCCGATAAACTCTCTAGTATCTTTTAAGGCAATAGATTAGACTGATTTTTAGATGCCAAGCGCTAGTCCATATTGCTCTATGCCTTGTTTTTCTATATATTTGTTTTGGAGAGTTAGATGGTAACAGGAAAGAAAAATATTATGAGCTTGCCCCTAAAAATTATTTTAACTCAAGAAGGTTCATCATTTTTTCTCAAGCGGAACAAAAAGCTATTGAAGTTTAAGCTAGCGGATAACATAGAAGAATACGGAGTTTCCATAGAAAGGTTTAATCCTGCCTCAATACAAAGTCTTCTGCTTACGGGCTATATTTCAAAGATAGAAGTTTCAAAGCCAGAATTTGTTTCTTCCAGGCAAGAAATCATGGACCTTTGCAAGCTAATTGTTTATTCAGTGTTGTACAAGCAATATGACAATTACATATTCCATCAAGTGCTGGCAAGCGATGTAATTAAAATGTGGAACAGGAGAAATCCTGCAAACATTATTGACGCAAAGACAAAGATTAGAGACCAGTACTTGCGCTCAATACTTTCGCAAGTGGATGATGTGCGCCGCGAGATTCTTGAGCCTCTGCACGGGTTTATAAACAAGAACACCTCCCTTTTGCCAGAAGAAAAGAATATCCAGCTTCTTTTAAGCGAAAAGTTCCTCATGAACATGCGACCCTTTATTTGGTTTATTGTAGTCAAATTTCAAAATACCAAGGATTTTGACCCAATACTAAAGACAATACGTTCCACTCTTACCGAATACATGGACAAGGCTCGCATTGCGGAATATATTTCGCTCATGCTTATGGAGCTTGTAATCAATGCTGAAAATACGAACATAAAAAATGAGGCAAGCGTGATGTACAGGGGGGCTGTGGATATGAACAAGATTATCTTTGACCCCGAAATCCGCAAAAACGTTATAGCCGAGCTTGAAAAAAAGCGTGAGCTTGTCTACCTTTCCTGGAAGCTTGGAGGAGGAAGCAGCACGTCAATTGGAACGCAAGGCAAGCTTCAGATAACGCTTTACAATAGGGAAGAGTATAGCGAAGCTGTAAAAGAAAACATAAACGACAAAAAGAATGCCAACCTAAAGGAAAAGTCCATTGTGAACTTTTACACAGAAAGCCCGGACGGTGCGGAAAGCATGGGGCTAGGGCTGTACTATCTTTCATACTTAAATGAAGCGTGCAACAAGGTTAATGTGCGCTTTGAATCCAATGTAAGCCAGTTTAGCAATTCAGACTTAACGGTTATAAACCTTTCCTTTGGTTTTTGATATTTGTTATGCGTGCACGAGCCGTCATTGCGTGCGTAAGCATTACAGCTTTTTTTGTGCTTGTAGCTTGCTCTACAGATGAGCCAGAAATTTCAGAAGTTAAGGCAAGGCGGCTTTTAATTCAAGGCGAATCTGGCAGCTTTTCGGCAGCGCTTTCGGTTTTCGCGCTATTTAATGGCGGCGGCTCTGCTGATGACTTTGGCATGATGACTGTAACGCACGATGATTCAGACATATTTTGGGAAATACCCGCAAGTGATGCGCTCCTTTTTCCTGGCGGCAATGACTATTCTTGGGTGGGAAGTTCATCCCTTTTGCCCATACCTTCTGTTTCTTCAGGCGGCGCGGCAGGCTCCCCGATTTGGGGAACAGGGGGATTTTTCCCCAACGGAAGCTATACTGTAACTGCTGATAACGCAGCGGGAAGTTCTGCCACAGCGTCTTTTGTACTAGATAAACCCTTTTACTTTGCGACGCAGCCTGCCGCTTTTAGGCTTTCAGGCGAAGGTGATAACGCCAGGTGGAGTATTGTCCTTTCTGAAAATATTAGCCCCCGCGACGTTTCAGTTTACCTGTTTTTGCTTAACGAGGACAGCAATCCGCTTTCTTCCATTAGAATAACCGTTGAACGCTTTAGGGGGCGGCGAGCTGAAGGTCAAGTGTCTGAGTTGGCGAAAGCTTTAAGTTCGCGCCAGGAAGAAGACTCTACCCTAACTGCTGTGAGCTGTTATGTGGAACACTCAGGCTCCGCTTCTGCCGTGATGCTTGCGCCGCTTACTGTAGAGTCGCAATAGCGCAAAATGAGTGAAGACGCTTCCATTGAAGCTAATAGCGGCGGGCAGCTGCTTGGCATTCGCACATATGCTATCCGTTCGGGCAGAATGACGGATGCGCAAAAAAAAGCGTATGCGGCTCTTTCTTCCCACTGGTGCATTCCGTTTCAAAATGCGGCAATTAATTTTGCAGGTCTTTTTGAAAACCTAAATCCTGTAATTATTGAAGTAGGCTTTGGAATGGGGCAGGCAACAGCTGAAATTGCTGAGCAAAACCCTGAAAAGAACTACATAGGCATTGATGTTTACAAGGCGGGCGTTGGCAAGCTCCTTTTTGAAATTGAGCGGCGCGGTCTTTCCAACCTTCGCATAATAGAGCATGACGCGCTAGCCGCCCTTGAAGCAATGATTCCTGATGCCTCCGTTTCAGCATTCCACTTCTTTTTTCCTGACCCCTGGCCAAAAAAGCGGCACCATAAGAGGCGGCTTATGCTGCGCCCTAGAACGGAGCTTTTTGCGCGAAAGCTCATGGTTGGCGGATTTATCTTTATGGCGACTGACTGGAAGCCATACGCTGAAGAAGCGCTGCTTGAACTTACGGCAACGCCATCACTTAAAAACGCATATGAAGGCTTTGCATCGCCGCAAGCGTGGCGGCCCAAAACTGCCTTTGAACGCAAAGGCGAGGCGCAAGGCCGCAAGACACACGAGCTCATCTTTATAAAAGAAAAGAACTAACGGAGGCTAAGAATGCCTAACAAGAAAAGCGCAGCAATTCCTAAAAGTGTCGCCGCTTTGGAAAAGCTTATACGCCGCCACCAACACCTTTATTACGCAGGCGCTCCTGAAATTACTGATGAGGAATTTGATGCGCTTTGGGACAGGCTACGCGAAATTGACCCTGAAAACGCTCTTTTTTCTGAAATCAATTCGGAGGCGGATGAAGGCTTTCCAAAGGAGCAGCATATTATTCCTATGGGAAGCCAAGAAAAGGCAAGCTGCCCGGAAGAGTTTTTTGCTTGGGCGACTGACGTGCCTTTTACGGAGTTTATTGTAGAGGATAAGCTAGACGGCGCAAGCTTGGAACTCCAGTACGAGAATGGCGCGTTTGTAAAGGCCGTAACGCGCGGCGACGGGCGAATAGGAGACGACATAACAGCAAACGCTTCCAAGATGGCAGGCGTTATAAAAGCGCTACCCGGCGACTTTGGCCACGAAGGCAGTCGTCCCTTTAGCGGAGCTGTGCGCGGCGAGGTGATAATGCTGCGCTCTGTGCGCGACGCCTTCTTTAGCGATAAGGCAAACTGCCGCAATGCCGCCAACGGAATTATGAAGCGAAAGGACGGCGAGGGCTGCGATAAGCTCAACATTATTTGCTATGACGCGGCGGCAGGAACGCCTGGCAGTCCATTTGCTGGGGATGCACCCTTTGCTGACGAGTTGGAAAAGCTAAACTGGCTTTTAGAGTGCGGCTTTAACGTGGTTTCCTTTGAGGTTTGTAGCGGTGCGGAAGAGGTAGTAAAGCACCGCGCCCGCGTCATGGAAAGGCGCGCCGCGCTTGACTACGACATTGACGGCCTTGTTGTAAAGGGGCGCGAGAT
>CAYYCW010000085.1:0-7737 GCA_964470435.1 uncultured Treponemataceae bacterium | reverse complement strand
AGATTGAATTGGAAGACCCATACGAAAACATGGGCGCGCAGCTTTTGAAGGAAGTTGCCACAAAGACTAACGATGTTGCAGGCGATGGTACTACAACCGCGACTGTTCTTGCTTACTCGATGGTTCGCGAAGGGCTTAAAGCGGTTGCGGCAGGCATAACCCCCATGGAAATGAAGCGGGGAATTGACAAGGCTGTGGCAATAGCTGTTGACGACATCAAAAAGAACAGCAAGGAGATTAAAAGCTCTGATGAAGTTGCGCACGTAGCCTCCGTTTCTGCAAACAATGACGAAGAAATTGGCAAAATACTCGCTGACGCAATAGAAAAAGTTGGCAAGGATGGCGTAATCACTGTGGAAGAAGCTAAGACAATGGAAACCACAACGGATTACGTTGAAGGAATGCAGTTTGACCGCGGCTATATTTCTTCCTATTTTGTTACCGACCGCGACAGGATGGAAACCGTTTTTGAAAATCCCTATATTCTAATTCACGACAAGAAAATCTCTGTCATGAAGGATATGCTGCCTCTTCTTGAAAAGATTGCGCAAACAGGGCGGCCTCTTCTTATTATTGCGGAAGATGTTGACGGTGAGGCCCTCGCCACCTTGGTTGTAAACAGCTTACGCGGCACGCTTAAAACTTGCGCAGTCAAGGCACCTGGCTTTGGAGATCGCCGCAAGGCTATGCTTGAAGACATCGCTATCCTTACAGGCGGTGAACTTATTACAGAAGAGCTGGGGCTTAAGCTTGAAAACGCTGATATTTCTCAGCTCGGAGAAGCAAAAAGCGTTAAAATTGATAAGGACAACACCACAATTATTGACGGCGCGGGCAAGCAAAAGGACATTAAGGATCGTATTGCCCAAATAAAGGCTCAAGTGGAAGAGACAACTTCCGACTACGACAAGGAAAAGCTTAAAGAGCGCCTTGCAAAGCTAGCCGGCGGGGTTGCTGTTATCAACATTGGCGCTGTAACAGAAGTTGAAATGAAGGAAAAGAAGCATCGCGTGGAAGACGCTCTTTCTGCAACGCGCGCAGCCCTTGAAGAAGGCATTATACCTGGCGGCGGCATTGCCCTTATCCAAGCGGCGGCTACTCTTGATAAGGTGGATCTTAATGAGCTTTCAGATGACGCAAAGGTTGGCTTTAAGCTTGTAAAGCGCGCCCTTGAAGAGCCTATTCGCCAAATTGCTATTAACTCAGGTGCTGATGGCGGCGTTATTGCAGAGCAGGCACGCAACGAAAAGAAGGGCGTGGGCTACGACGCCGCCAAGATGGAGTGGGTGGACATGATTGCTTCAGGAATCACTGACCCTGCAAAGGTAACACGTTCCGCATTGCAAAACGCAGCTTCTGTTGCAAGCCTCCTTTTAACTACGGAGTGCGCTATCACTGATTTACCGGAAAAAAATCCTCCTCCAATGCCTGCTGGCGGCGGCATGGACGGAATGTACTAAAATAAAAAAAGCCGGCTTTTGCTCCGGCTTTTTTTATTCAAGGCCTTCATTTTGAGAAAATATCTTCTCTCAAAGTACCTCGCTCTAGCACTAGGCGTTTTCTAATTTTACTTTAAGCATATTTTAATGTTGTAAAAAGCGCTTGAGGTTTATATTAGGTATTGGATTTGCAGGAAAACTTAAAAACACACAAGGAGAGTTTTTATGAAAAAATCAATAATTATAGCTACTATGTTTACGTTAGCGACTGCAGCTATTTTTGCAGATAGGGTTGTACATCCTGATAGCATTCCGCCGCGGGCAAAGTCTTTTATAAGCCAGTATTTTTCAGGCAGAAGCGCGCAATACGTTGAAGCTGACTTTAACGAGTACGAAGTTCACCTAAATGACGGCACTGAAATCCAGTTTACAGGAAGCGGCGACTGGCATGAAATTAAGTCCTACATGGGGATTCCTGCGGGAGTGCTTCCTCCTGAAGTTGGACGTTACGCCGCACAAGTTTATCCTAATGTGCCAATAATAGAGGCTAAAAAAGAATGGCGCGGCTATGAGTTAAAGCTTGCCAATAGAATGGAAATGTACTTTGACAATTCTGGAAGGTTTTTAGGCCAAAAGTTTGACGACTAAACAAACTAAAACTTAACAGCAATGGCTAGCATGCTAGCCATTGTGCCACGCTAACAGTTACAAAAAAGCAAAAAAACTCTTGCACCACAATGACAGCCATATGCTATAGCAGGAAGGGAGTTTTAGGTCACCATAGTGAACTGATGGTAATATAGCAACTTGTGGGTGGTAAGAGCGAGGCAAAGGAATTACTCGAACTAAAGGCCGCTAGAACAGCTTCAATTCAGGAGCCGATGAAAGCGGCGCTATTGTGGGTTTCACTCAATCAGCGCGATGAGCCTTGCCGTGTCAAAAGGCCGATCGCTACAAGAAGTGATGCGCGTTCTGAGGCACGTGTACTCGTAATCTTGGTGTAGTATTTTGCTGCTCAACTTTCGCATCTTGCTGTGCCGCAAAAATCGCAAGCCGCTATTCCTGGCGGCACAAAATAACTGAAACCAATACTTGAGCACTAAACTAAAGTCAATAGTCTTACTCTATTTCAACAAGCCTGTAATTGCGGCTTCCTGCCCCAAGCCCGATTTTTTCAGCGTATTCTAGAACGTGCCTACCCTGCCTTGAGTCAATTCGTTCAACAAGGGAGCCTGCATCCCTTGCTGTAAAGACTAAGTCAACAGCTGCCTGATCTATTGCAAGCGGGTCTGTAGATGCAAGCACACCGATATCATGCATATCAGGAGCGGCGGGGCGTGAAGAGCAGTCGCAATCAATGCTAAGCCGATTGAGCACAGAAACGAAGGCTATTGCCTTTCCCCCATCCATATAGTCGCATACAGCTTGCGCGGATTCCGCCATAGCTTCAAGGAATGGAATTTGTTCTCCAAAAATTGAGCCGCTTGCACGAGCCCCTCCGCTGTGGATGTATACCTTTCCTGATTCCCTATTTGACTCGCCAGATGCAAAGCCAATTGAGGTATTTTTAATGGCGCCGCCAAAGCCTGCCATCGCGTGCCCCTTAAAGTGGCTTAAAACCAAATAGGAGCCGTAATTGGCAAAGTGGCTTCCTACAATGTTTCTTTTAAGGCGCGCCGAACCTGCCCTCACAGGAATATCCATTGTGCCTTCTTCATCTTGAAGGTCAAAAGGAGCAATTTCAAGAAAGCCATGATTGCGCGCAACCTGATGATGGCGTTCATTTGAAGCGCGGCTTCCACCGTAAGAGGTATTGCTTTCTACAATAGTGCCATTTATCGCTTGCACAAGATCCTTAATGAGCTCAGGTCGAAGGTGATTGCTTGATGAAGATTCGCCTGTGCTTACCTTTACGCCTACTTTTCCTCTAGGTGTCCAGCCCATAGCGCGGTAAACCTTCAAAAGCCCTTGAGGGCTTATGTCCCGCGTAAAGTAGACAACAGGAGCGCTTAAATCATTTGTAGCGTAAGTGCGGTAAGTGGCTGCTTGCGGGTTGTCTGCGGCAAACGCAAATGTACAAAAAAGCACAAAGGTTAATCGCACAAAAAATATCTTTTTTATGATTTTCATGTGTTTATTCCTAAATATAAAGACTTTCTTTAAGGATAGCATGATGAGAATAATAGTGGAAATATAAATTAGTTTTTGCTAGAGGAAACTAAAAGTTAAAACATTGACGCAATTAAAACGCCTAAAAAAGGAGTTTTAATTGCGTTATTAAAAGATTATAGGTTAAACAGTTTTGCCGTTTTTAATTGATGCATTGCAAATTTTGCAAATCTTTGTTTTTTCGCCTGCTATTTCTTGCTCGTAAAGAAGTTTAACGCCGCTTCTTTTGCAGACAGGACAAATACCTCGCCCGCGCGAAACTTCCTTGGCAATTCCTTTACCGCGATGTGCCTTAGACATTGACTACACCTCCGCCCTAGTTTCGCCTACAGTTTCTGCAACCTTTGAAGTAGAAGCCTGTTCGCTTCGCTTTGTTTTTTTTGCAGAGCCCTTGCTAGATTTCTTTGCGAGATTTTTCTTCTTTTTTTCGTCCTTGTCATCAGTATCAAGCTCATAGTCAACAAGCTCTAAAATAGCAAGCTCAGCAGCATCTCCAGTCCTAAATCCCAACTTTAGGATGCGCGTGTAGCCTCCTGGGCGGTCTTTCATTCTAGGTCCTATATCCGTGAATAGCTTAGCAAGTACAGCTTCATCGTAAATAAAGCGAGCAGCTTGCCTGCGGTTATGCACTGAATCCACCTTAGCCCTAGTAATGAGCTTTTCAGCCATGCGGCGAACTTCAAGAGCCTTGGGCTTTGTGGTTGTTACGCGCTCAAACTTAAAAAGAGATGTAACCATATTTCGCCGCATTGCGCGCCTGTGCGCTGACTTTCTTGAAAGCGGATTAAAACCTGTCTTATGCTTCATCAGTTTCTTCCTTTCTGCTTGGCAAGCGTACTGAAGTTTTAATATGGCTGTAATCAGTCATGCCAAGTCTAAGATTCCATTCCTGTAGTTTTTCTACTATTTCTTGCAAGCTCTTTTTTCCAAAATTGCGGGTTTTTGTAATGTCCTCCTCTGTCTTTCTAGTCAACTCGCCTATTGTGCGGATATTTGCGTTTTTCAAACAGTTAGACGAGCGAACAGAAAGTTCGAGCTCTTCAACAGGGGTATTAAGAATCTGACGGATTCGCTCGTCATCTTCTTCGAGGTCATCGTCAATATTAACTTCACTTTCATTAAAATTCACAAAAACCGAAAAATGCTCTTTTGCTATCTTTGCAGCCTCTGCAAGTGCATTTTCTGGAGTTATTGTCCCGTCAGTCCAAATTTCAAGTGTAAGCTTGTCGTAATCGTTGCGCTGACCAACCCTGCATGGGTCTATGTTATACTTGACTTTTCTTACGGGGCTGTAGACAGCGTCCATAGGAATTGTGCCAATAACTTCAACATAGTGTTCATTCGTTTCAGCTGGAACATATCCTCGCGCAAGGTCAACCTGGACTTCAAATTCAACATGCGCTCCTTCCATCATTGTAAGAACCGTAAAGGGCTCGCCTAGGATTTCCAAGTTATTATCGCGAGCAAACATATCGCTAGTAATGGTAGCAGGACCTTTAAACTCAAACAAAAATGTTTCGCTTTCAACATCATCAGTAAGGCGCATCCTGATTTGCTTAAGATTATTCAAAATCTCTATAGTATCTTCCATCACACCAGGAATTGTTTCAAACTCGCTGGAAATTGTGTGGGGAATGCCGTCAGCGTCATAAGAATCAATTTTAATAGCGGAAATTGCGTATCCCTGAATCGAAGAAAGCAAAACGCGGCGCAGTGTGTTCCCTACAGTTGTCCCAAACCCTGTTTCGAATGGAGAAGCCGTAAATTTTCCGTAATCGGAATCTGATACCGAGCGTACAAATTCCAAGCTTTTCGGCCTTTTAAATCCCTTCAAAAGATTTTTTCTAACCATTAAAACTCCTTACTTGGAATACAACTCGACAACAAGCTGCTCTTTTATGTCAGCTAAATCCGTGACATCCGCGCCACGTGGAATAGAAACAAATGTCCCTTTCATTGCATCTTCATCAACTGTAAGCCAAGGATATACACCTGATTTTGAAATCTCTTTAAGTGCTTCTTTGACAATGTTCATCTTCTTGCTGGATTCTCTGATTTCTACAATATCGCCTGGCTTGACAATATAGCTTGGAATGTTGACAGGCTTGCCATTAACTCGAACATGCCTGTGCTGCACAATCTGGCGAGCTTGATTTCTGTTTACAGCAAAGTGCATCCTAAAAACAACATTGTCTAGGCGGCTTTCCAGCAGCCCGATAAGATTTTCGCCAGTAATACCTGACATCCTCTGCGCACGGTTAAAGAAAAGCCGAAACTGCTTTTCAAGCATGCAATAGATTCTTTTAAGCTTTTGCTTTTCTCTAAGCATTAGAGCGTAATCCGAACGCTTCGCAATTCTAGCATTTGGCTCTTTACCGGGAAGTGATCTTTTTTTATTAATAGGGCATTTATCAGATTTGCAACGCTCGCCTTTCAAAAAGAGCTTTTTTTGTTCAGCGCGACAAAGCCTGCAAAGAGGCCCACAGTATCTAGCCATATTCTCTCCTTAAGTTAGACGCGGCGGGTTTTGCGCGGTCGACATCCGTTATGAGGAATCGGGGTAATATCGTTAATCGACTTTACTCTCAAGCCAAGCACGCCAAGTTGCCGTATCGCAGACTCTCTTCCCACACCTGGTCCTTTTACAAACACATTTACCTCTCTAATGCCATATGCCTGAGCACGCTGAACAGCAGTTTCGGTTACAGTCTGCGCTGCAAAAGGTGTAGACTTTTTTGCACCATTAAAGCCAAGTCCTCCTGAAGATGCCCAAGCAAGCGCATTTCCCATCAAGTCAGTGATTGTAACAATAGTATTATTGAAAGTAGCCTGGATGTATACATTTCCTTCGTATACACTCCTTCTCTCTTTTCTTCTTTTTGTAGTCGCCACTTTAATGCTCCTTCAATCCCTTACTTCTTCTTGCCTGCAACAGTCTTTTTCTTTCCCTTGCGAGTGCGGGAATTAGTACGGGTTCGCTGCCCACGGACTGGCAGTCCCTTGCGATGCCTTAAGCCCCTATAACATCCAATATCCATGAGTCGCTTTATATTAAGACCCACTTCTGTTCTAAGGCGACCTTCAACCTTGTAATCGTTTTCAATCAGATTGCGAATTTTCGCAAGCTCATCCTGGTTTAAGTCATTGATAAGTCGATTTGGATCGATCTTTGCCTTTTCGCATATTTCATTTGCAGAAAAGCGACCAATTCCGTAAATGTACGTCAATGCAATATTGACATGCTTGTTTGGGACATCAACGCCCACAATACGAGCCACTCTATAGCCCTCCCTAGCCCTGTCGCTGTTTGTGCTTAGGATTAATACAGATAATGCGCACAACTCCCTTGCGCTTAATTACCTTGCATTTATCGCACATAGGTTTAACACTAGTTCTAACTTTCATAACATACCTCTAAAAACATCAAATCTACAAATTTCGAGACCTAAGCTTGCCTTTTCTTACAAGCCCCTCGTGATAATGCATTTTAAGCTGCGCCTCAATCTGGCTCATTGTGTCAAGATCAACACCTACAAGAATCAACAAAGACGTACCTCCCATAAGCATTGAAATTGAAGAAGGAAAGCCAAAAAGACGCTGGATTATCGTAGGCAGAACGGCAATCACTGCAAGATACAGAGACCCCGGAAGAATTAGCCTGTTAAGAATTCTCTGCATATATTCCTCTGTCTTGTCCGTACGGATGCCAGGAATTGATCCCCCATTTTCCCGAATCTGCCTTGCTATTTCAGTAGGATTTAACGTAACCTGAGTGTAGAAATAAGCAAAGAATACAATAAGAAGAACATAAAAAATATTGTACCAAAGACCGTCTGGCCTAAGAAATGAGGCAAGGCTGTTAAGCCACTTTACATTGGATCCAAGATTGCTGGCAATCTGTAGCGGAAAAGTTAAAAACGAAGAAGCAAAGATAACAGGAATAACTCCCGATGGATTTATCTTGAACGGGATATAAGTGCTTTGCCCACCGTACATTTTTCTTCCGACAATTTTTTTTGCATAATGAACGGGGATTCGCCTCAAGCCCTGCTGCTCATAAACAACAAGAGCCACCACGCAAATGAACATTATAAACGCCACACTTACAAAGACAGCATGAAGGGAGCCA
>CAYYCW010000084.1:0-7809 GCA_964470435.1 uncultured Treponemataceae bacterium | reverse complement strand
TAGCCTTTCAAGGCTAATGAAGGACGGCATAGGTCCCGGCATGACGCGCGAGGACCACAAGGACGTATCGTCTCAGCTTTTTGCCTCATACTCCAAGGTAAAGAGCATTCGCAGCCTAGCTTCTATCATAGGGGAGGAAGAGCTAGGAGATGCGGACAAGCAATACCTAAGGTTTGGAGATAAGTTTGAGCAAGAGTTTCTTTCCCAAGGCGAGCATGAAAACCGCTCCATTGAGCAAACACTCGACATTGGATGGAAGCTTTTAACCCTTATTCCGCAAGAAGACTTGTTGCGCATCCCTCAAAAAATGCTTGACAAATACTTGCCCAAAGAAGAAGCGATCGCTGCAGATGCTGGAGTTTCAAGCTAATGGCGCGGCTTCCCTTAGCTCCTACAAAGTCAAATCTCATTTCCGTAAAGGAGCAGCTTGCAATAGCAAAAGACGGCTATGACTTGCTTGAGCAAAAGCGGGAAATCCTTGTCATGGAGCTTATGCACATGGTTGAGCGCGTAAAGCTTCTTGAAATCGACATTGACAAGCAAATAAAAAAGGCCTATTCAAAGTTGCGGCACATGTACATGGCGGTGGGCACAGAGCAGACTGACAGGCTTTCCCGCTCCCTTTCTTACAGCTTTCGCGACGTGGAAAAGCGCGTGACAATAGCCGGTATGAGCTTTTCCACCATAGATGTTGAGCTTCCTAGCCCGGAACCCGCATGGTCATTTGTAAATTCCTTTGCGGATTGCGATGAGGTTAAGGTTGAGTTTTTTGAGCTTTTGCGACTATTGACGCAAATGGCTTCAATCCGCACTATTGTATGGCGGCTTGCGCGCGAGGTTCAAAAAACACAGCGTCGTGTTAATGCTCTTGACAAGCAAGTTATTCCGCAAGCAGAAGAAACAAAGAACTACATTGAAAGCGTTCTTGAAGAGCGGGAGCGCGAAAATGTCTTTGTGCTTAAAAACCTAAAAGCGCGAAAAGGGGGTGCGCCCTAATGATAAAGCCTCTTTTTAAAAATATAATGGTTGTAATCAATGGCTCGGATTCCTCTATTAACGCGCTTAAATACGCTATTCTCATGGCAAAACTTTACCGCTGCAAGGTTTACGCCATTTATGTCGTTGACACAGCCACAATTAAGCAGCTTACCCTAAGCCGCTTTTTTGTAGAAGAAGAGGGCCGCGAATACGAAAAGAGCCTTGACGAAAACGGGCACAGGTATCTTAAGTATGCGGATGAAATTGCCCACGCAAAAGGCGTAAAGATTGAGCAAGTTTTTAGGCGCGGTGTAATTTGGAGCGAAGTGGTATCGGCCGCTGAAGAGTTCAACGTGGACACAATACTCATTGGCGCCTACGAAAAGGGCGTTATAGACCAAAAGGACTTGCTTTCATCATCTGCAAGGGCAATTTTGCTTAACGCGCGCTGTTCCGTCTTGCTCGTTAAGGAAAAAATGATTGATAAGCTCTATAAAATTAGCTAAAGCTCTTATGTTTTAAGGAAACACCTTGCCCGCCCTTTCCCTTAAAGACTGTTGCCGCATTCTAGGCGTCCGCGAAGATGCAAGCCTTGCAGAAATTAAGCGCTCTTTCCGCAAAAAGGCAAAGCGCATTCACCCCGATGTTAAAAACGCGAAAAACGCTGCCTCTTCTGCTGAAATGCTTGAGCTTCTTGAAGCATACAAGGCGCTGTCCAATCCATCGCGCCGCTTTAGCCCAAAGGCTTCTTCCAAGCCCGCAGGCTTTGATTACAGGCTTTGGCTCCTTTCGCAAAAGGACCCCAAAAACCGCGCAAAGCTAATCTTTTTTGACCTTTTGCATAGCTTTGACGAAGAAGCTGTTTCCGTCTACCTTGAGCTAAAAAAGCAGAGCGGCTTTTTGCTTTCTTCCTGGCTTGACAGGGAAGACTTTATGGACTGTGCCTTTATCCTTTCAGAAGAGCTAATCCTTAGAAATGAGCTTTACGAAGCCTTTGCACTCCTTGAAAGCATTGCAGTTCATGAATACCAAAAGCCATATTTTCGCCATTTTTTTCCGGAAGCCATTGAGCTATTGGTGCGTGTTTTAAGTAAAATTGAAGATGAAGCCTCTCGTGCCGCCTTCCCTGATTCAATTGCGCTTAAATGCTTTGAGCGCGCGCTTGATCTTAGGCTTTCAGATAAAGAGAACGCGCTTATCCTTTTGCGCATGGCAGAATGCTGCAAGCGGCTTGGCGATGAGCGCGGTGCTGAAGCTTGCCTAAAGGAGGCGGAAAAGCTCATCCCCCAAAAGAAAGGCACTAGTGTTATTCCTATAAAGAAAAATTTTTAAGGTAAAATCATGATTAGAATTAAAAACGAAAAGCAAATAGCGGGCATACGCAAGTCTTGCAAGCTCTTGGCTCGCCTTTACGAAAAAATCATTCCCGCTGTAAAGGAAGGCGTTTCAGCCTTAGAGATCGACAAGCTTTGCAAGTCCTTTATAAAGGAAAACGGCGGAGTGCCCGCATGGTATTCTGAAAACTTTCCGGGGGCCGCTTGCATTTCTGTAAATGACGAAATCATACACGGCATTCCCACCAAGCGCAAAGTTTTTAAGGCGGGCGACCTAGTTTCGCTGGACATAGGCATTAACTTGGAAGGCTACATAAGCGATTCTGCTGTAACTGTAGCTATTGGTGAGATTAGCCAGGAAGAAGCTAAGCTCATGGAAATTACCCAAAAGTGCCTTGACGCGGGAATTGCAGCTTGCAAGGCGGGTAATCGCATAGCAGACATTTCAAACGCGGTTTACGCAATCGCCAAAGAAAACGGCCTGGGCGTTGTGCGCGAATACTGCGGGCACGGTGTGGGACTTGATGTGCATGAAGCCCCAAGCGTGCCTAATTTTCCTTCACGGTTTGCGCCCAATCCTAGGATAGTTCCTGGTATGGTGCTTGCCATTGAGCCGATGATTACCCTTGGCGCGGACGAGGTAGCCCACCTTGACGACAACTGGACCGTCGTTACCGCTGACGGCAGCAAGGCTTGCCACTTTGAGCACACAGTCGCGGTATTCAAGGATCACACGGAGGTGCTTACGGCGCTGTAGCTATTAACTTTTAGCTAACAGCTGTGTTATTATACAAGCGAAAAGGAGGCGCTATGCGAGTACTTGAAAAATTAAGCGATTTTGTCGGGAAATACATGGCTATAATTGTCGTAATTATAGCCGCAACAGCACTTTTCGCACCGGCTACTCTCAGTTGGATAAAGCCGAGCTGGGTAACTAAGCTTCTGATGATTGTCATGTTCGGCATGGGGCTTACCATGAAGCCGTCTGACTTTGCCGTAGTTTTTAAGCGGCCTAAGGACATAATCATAGGCTTTTTTGCGCAGTTTACGATTATGCCGCTTTTGGCGTTCGCGCTTGGCAAAATTTTCCGCCTTGACGACGCGCTGCTTGTCGGCGTAATCCTGGTTGGCACCTGTCCAGGCGGCACCTCGTCAAACGTTATGACATATCTCGGCAAAGGTGACGTGGCCCTTTCGGTAGGCATGACAAGCGTTTCAACAATGCTTGCTCCAATTCTCACGCCCGCCCTCACTTACCTCTTTCTTAAAGAAACAGTCAACGTTGACATAATATCGATGTTCATTTCCATCGTTCAGGTTGTTATCGTTCCGATAGGATTAGGCTTTGTAATCAATAAGTTTTTCAGCAATGTCACGCAGAAAGTTGTCAAAATCCTTCCGCTTGTCTCGGTTACTGCGATAGTCATGATTGTCGCCTCCGTTATAGCTGCAAACTCGGCGCGAATTATCTCTACAGGCTTTATTGTCTTTGCGGTTGTTATTCTGCATAACCTGCTCGGCTATGCATTAGGCTATGCTGTTGGCAGGGTGCTCAGATTGCCGCTTGCCAAGCAGAAAGCTATCTCAATTGAAGTGGGAATGCAGAACTCAGGTCTTGCTACAAGTCTTGCAACAACATCTTTCCCGTCGCTTGCGCTTGCTACAGTGCCAGGAGCGCTATTCAGTATGTGGCACAATATTTCAGGCGCTATCTTGGCAAATATCTTTGCGCGGATGGATGATAGCACAAAGCCCACCTACGCTGAAAACTGATATTAACTTAGAGTTTCTAGCTAATAGCTAAGGGCTTCTTTACATAGAGGTTTGCCCAAAAACACTTATCTTTTCATTGCCTTTTTACAATCCTTTGGCAGTGGCGGCTATGAAAATACGCACAAAGATTTGGGCAACTTCTGTGCTTGCAGTTATTCCTGAGGTGGTAGGAACTGCAATAATTATGATGGTAAGTATTTCCTTATAGATGAGATAAACTTTTCCATGAGCGAGCAAAACAAGAGCAGCTGCCAAGTGCTTGAATTTTGATGGAATATTGAAAGCGTTACAGTGCAAATTAGGGATGGCTCTGTTGAAATGAATGCGGGCACGGAGAGCATCTTAAAAGAGATTGACAGGCTTTAAGGCGTTTCGCAAACTGTGAAGGAACGCTCTGCTTCAATAGCAAAGGCTGCAAAGGCTGCAAGGGCTACAAGCGTATAAATTGCAGAAATTGTAAAGAATAGCGGCGCCAATAGGGATGCAGCCGAAATGCTTTTGGGAATAACAGATAGGTTTGTACTGTAAGTTTGCTGGAAAGGAGAAGAGACTATGCGCAAAACAATAGCGGTAATTAGAGGCGATGGCATTGGTCCTGAAATTGTAGCGCAAGCTATAGCTGTGCTTGACGCTGTAGCCAGCAAGTTTGGGCATGAGTTTTCCTACACTGATGTAGCTATGGGCGGCTGCGCCATTGACGCATTCGGCGATCCGCTGCCGCAGCAAAGCCTTAGCGCTTGCCTTGAAAGCGATGCTGTCCTTTTAGGGGCTGTTGGCGGCCTTAAGTGGGACGCGCTGCCAGGCGAGGCGCGGCCTGAAAAGGGGCTTTTGCGCTTGCGGGCTGGGATGGGGCTTTACGCCAATGTGCGCCCCGCCAAGATGTTCAAAGAGCTTTCTAGCGCCTGCCCACTAAAAAAGGAGAGCGCTGAGCGCGGCATTGACTTTGTTGTTGTGCGCGAGCTTACAGGTGGCGCGTATTTTGGTGAGCACAAGACAGAGGAGGTGGAAGGCGAGAAGCGCGCCACTGACGTGATGGCTTACTCCGAAAGCGAGGTGCGCCGCATTGCTCGCGTTGCCTTTAATATTGCTAAAACGCGGCGCCGACGCGTTTGCTCTGTGGATAAGGCTAATGTGCTTGACACATCGCGGCTTTGGCGCTCTGTTGTAAACGAGGTGGCGGCTGACTTTCCTGATGTTACCCTGTCGCACATGTATGTGGATAACGCCGCAATGCAGATTGTGCGCGATCCTTCGCAGTTTGACGTTATTGTTACGGAAAACTTATTTGGCGACATTCTTTCTGACGAGGCTAGCATGGTTACAGGCTCTATCGGCATGATTCCTTCGGCGAGCCTAGGCGATTCTCATTGTGGCCTGTATGAGCCAATACACGGCTCCGCGCCTGACATTGCGGGGCAGGATAAGGCAAATCCAATCGGCACAATCCTTGCAGCTGCCATGATGTTGCGCTTGAGTTTTAGCATGACTGCAGAGGCGGACGCTGTGGAAGCCGCTGTTGACGCCGCACTGCAAGGGGGCTTGCGCTGCGCCGACATAATGAGCTGCGGCTGCACCTTGGTTAGCTGCAGCAAAATGGGAGATGCGGTGAGGGATTTTCTTAGTTGACAACCTGCTCATACTAGATAAAGGCGGCGTTTGCGGCGCGTTCCTCATAAATAAGCAAATTGCAGAACTAAAGCGCGACGGCGGCTCAGGTTTCGCGGGCTTGTAGTTAGCAGTTGGTAGCGTTAGGTAGAAACAAGTAGGGACGCAAAAAAGAGGATACCCCTGCCTTGCCCACACAGCTTATGACTTTTGGCTATTCCTAAAAGTCAATGCCAGCGTAAAAAAATAAGCATTGGCTTTTTGCCTCCAATTTCTTTTAAAATGAAATATGACATTTAATGCATAAGACTTGGAGGATTTTATGAAAAGCTCACTTTTAAGGCTGCTTGCAAAGCCCATTGCAGCGGTGGCCTGTTTGTTGGCGATTGCAGCTTGCGGCGCTCAGGTTGCGGGCAGGCAGGCAAGCCCTCGAGCAGCCGCTCCTCGTGTGGCAGACAACGCAGAACGCGGCATTCTTATAGCTTATTTTACGCTTGGCCGCAACGCGGATTACGCGGCAGACGTTGACGCAAGTACCTCCGCAAGCCTTGTCGCTACAGGCAACGGGCTATGCGGCACGACTGAATACATAGCCCGCCTTATTCAGCAAAACGTGGGCGGCGACCTTCATTCAATTATGGTAAAAAACCCCTACCCCGCTGACTTTAACGCCGTTATAAGGCAAAACCACGCGGAAGCCGCCGCAAGGGCCGACATCGAGCTTTCTTCCGCCGACGTGGATATGTCAAAATACAGCACGGTGTTTGTAGGCTTCCCCGTTTGGGCAAGCGGCGCGCCCCGCGCGATTTTTTCGTTTCTTTCTGGCTACGACCTTTCAGGAAAGACGGTAGTCCCCTTTTGCACGCATGACGGCTACGGCTCAGGGAGAAGCTTTAGGGAAATTGCCGAAGCTGCAGGAGCAGGTGCCACATCCCTTGAAGGCATTGCCATTGACGCAAAGGAAGTGCTCGCCTCATCTAGAGCGGTTACCGCATGGCTTGAAAGAATTGGCGTGAAGGCAAGGTAGCAGAAAATACAATAGCCTTGAAGCTCTAAATCGCGCCTTTATAAATATAAGAAACTTGAAGCTCACATATAATTAGGAGGATTTTATGAAATTTGGTTTTATGAAGCCGTTTGCCATGGCGGCCGCTATAGCGGCTTTAAGCCTGTTTTCGCATCTTTACGCGCAGGAGCCGCGGGGCAGGGCAATCACCGTCACCATCGGGGACAAGGTGCTTGAAGCGCGGCTCTACGACACGCCGCTCGCGCAAGAGATAGCGAAGCGCTTTCCGCTCACCCTTTCTATGGTAGGCTATGGCGGCAGGGAGTACTACGGCAACGTGGACTTTTACCCCGCGCGCGAAAACCTTGTCGGCGGCCGCCGCACATTCGAGAACGGGCACATCACCTACTGCGATCCTCATCACAACATGGCTATTTTCTACGCGCAAACGGCGCGCCCAACGCTTTCCGTTGACGTAATCCCCATCGCAAAGATTACAGGCGACCTTTCGGTCTTTAACTCCCTTCCCTCAAGGATAGAGGCGGTGTTCTCTTTTGCGGAATAATCTATTAATTTGAAGAGGAATAATGATGAAAACGCGCACACTTGGGCATTCCAATTCGCTTGAGGTTTCTGCAATAGGCTTAGGCTGCATGGGCTTTAGCCACGGCTACGGGCCTGGTCCTGACGCTGAGGAGGCGGTGCGGCTTATTCGCGCCGCGCGCGACTTGGGCTGCACCTTCTTTGACACTGCGGAAGGATACGGCGCGGGGCACAACGAGGAGCTTGTGGGGGAGGCGCTAAAGCCTTTCCGCAAGGACGTAATACTTGCGACAAAACTCTATATCCCTGACTGCGAGGACGTTGAAGGCGAGATTCGCGCGCATCTTGAGGCGTCGCTAAAGCGGCTGGGCACCGACTACGTTGACCTCTACTACCAGCACCGCATAAACCGGAACATTCCTGTTGAGGCTGTTGCCGCCGCGATGGGTAAGCTTATAAAGGAAGGAAAAATACGCGGCTGGGGACAGTCTCAGTCAACGGAAGACGAAATCCGACGCGCCCACGCCGTTACCCCCATAACCGCGATCCAAAGCGAGTATTCCATAATGG
>CAYYCW010000083.1:0-7820 GCA_964470435.1 uncultured Treponemataceae bacterium | reverse complement strand
GACATAAGAATGCTTGCTACAAGCATGTCAATTATAATGAACGGCACATAAAGGTAAATTCCTATCTTGAATGCAACCGTAAGCTCATGCAGGATGTATGAGGGAATAAGCACATGGGTAGGAACATCGGCAAGCGTTTCAGGGCGCTCCCTGCCTGCAAGCGACATAAAAAGCTGCAATGATGATGTGTCGCCTGCAAGCTGCCTAAACATAAAAAGGCGAATCGGAGCTACAGCTTCATTGTATGCATTCTCCACATTCATTTCACCTGCAGCAAGCGGACGGTAGGCATTGTCATAAATATCGGTAAAAACCGGCCACATGATAAACAGCGTTAAAAAAAGGGCTATACCGTTCAACACCTGAGTAGGCGGAACCTGCTGCAAAGACAGGGCGCGCTTTACAAAATCTAGGGCAATGGAAATACGCAAAAAGCTCGTTGTAAGAATGATAATGCTAGGCGCAAGAGAAAGAATCGTTAAAAGAATAAGAACTTGAACAGAAAAGGCAACTTCCCGTGATGATTCAGGCTCTCTTATTTCAAAATTAATAAACGGAAATCTTCCTGCTTCGCGCTCCGCGTTTATTGCCGTAGTGCCAGAAGTTGTCCCTTCTGGAAAAGACTGAGCTTGCGCGGATGCAGAAAGCAAGAAAAAAAGCAAAAGAAAGACTGCCACAGGCATACGCTTTTCCTTTACAGAAAATAAAGCAAAGTTCATTGGCTATCTCGTTCCCTGTCGTTAAGGCCAGAGCGACGTTTTCTTATAAAATCCGCAGCTTCCTTTGCGGAAGAAAAGGGGTGTTCACCCTTTTGACGGGACTTAGGAATAAAATCAGAAAGAACTTCTATAAAAGACTTCTTGGAATTTGAATTCATGCCGCTTTGCAAATTCATCGCGTCAATCAGCTCTACATCCGTTATTTCAGCTATAAGAGAAACAGCGTGGTCAGAGACACCGAGCAAAAAGGCACGCGAGCCTAGAGTAACGACTGCAACGGACTTGCCCTGTCCAAGAGCAAGAAATGCAGTGCTTTTCAGAAATGGATCAGATGATGATATAGGTGAGGAGTTTTTTAGAAAACGAAATATAAAATAGCAGCCACCACACAATATAGCAAGCACTATAATAAGGCGCAAAATTGAGCCCAAAGAGGTTCTGCTATTAACTCCTTGCAAAGCGGCTGGCAAAGCCCCATCAGAGGGATTAATCGGTATAAGGCTTTCATCTTCCCGCATGGACCTAGGCTGAGGATGCACTTCAGCCTCAAGCACAGCGCCTGAGGAATCATACGCATCACTTACTTCGCCTTGCGCATAGAGAAAAGAGGAAAGGGCTAAAAAAAAGAGTATAAAAATCCCACTAAGGGGGATACCCCTCTTTTTTGAGACAAACAACATGACTTCCCACCCAAACCAAATTTATCTATATATCAGAGATACGCTCCGTAGGGGAAAGAATTTCTGTTACGCGAACACCAAAGTTCTCGTCAATAACCACAACTTCACCTTTAGCTATGGGCTTGTGATTAACAAGAATATCCACAGGTTCGCCCGCAAGCTTGTCAAGCTCGATTATTGTTCCTTCTCCCATACCAAGAATATCTTTTATCACCTTTTTTGTCCGTCCAAGTTCAACGGTCATTTCCATGTAGACATCCATGATTAGACCGATGTTTCCCTGTTCTTGCGGCACAATGCCGTTTGGCAAGTTGGGGAGCTGTACGGGCTGAACATTTGGAGGAGACATTCCAGGCATAATGGAAGCACTTGGAACCTGCTGTGCAGGTACTTCAGGATTCATATTCATACCATATACCGCCCTTTGCTGGGTTAAGCCGCCATTTACAGAAGCAGTTTGCTGCTGGACCATAGCGGCAGAAGATACATCGGTGTGCGCTTCGGGTAAACTTTCAGGAGAATCAGCAGCACCAAAAGCTTTCGCAAGATCAAGCGTAGCCTTATACTGCATTACCTCCCAAAGAGAATACGACACACCGTCAATGCCAATTGTATACTGAAAAACAGAAAAATCCTGCTGCGGAAAGCGCACCATTGCCTTTGGAACGTGCACCGTGTCAGCCGGATTATGCGCGACACCACTTATGCCGCCACTCTCCATCTTTGTAAACTCAACACCCACATGTTGGGATATAGTTTCACTCAGAACAGAAAGCGCCATATCATCAAGTTCAATGCCAGGCTCATTATTAACTAGCCCTACGATTTTCTTTGCCAGATCAGGTGACTGAATAAAAACATGATCGCCTGAAAGACCACCAGAAAAATCTACAACAGAAGCAACTACCATTTCAGGCAGAAGTTTTATCATACCCTCTCTATTAGTAATAAAAATGCTAGGTTCGTCAATAGAAATATCCGCCCCTGTCATAGAATCGTAATTTGACTTTATAGAAGGGCAGATATCAGAAAAAAAAGCACTAATAGCGGTTTTCTGTGAATCCGTAAACGTCTTGCCCGCTGGCAGTGAGGTGCTCACAGTACCGTCCATATCAACACCTGACAGCAAAGCATCAATTTCATCCTGAGATATAGATCCATCAGTCATAGTCGTCTCCTTCTACAGACACATCATCCGCGTCGTTACTACCAGTATCGGCAAGCTTTTTCAAAATTTGAACAGCAACCTTTCTTCCAATAACACCTGCCTGGCAAAGAAACTTTCTCCTGCTTCCAACATTAAGTGTAAAAGGATCGCCTACTTTGACATTAGAAAGCCTTACAATGTCGCCCGTGCGCAAAGAAATAACATCACGAACAGGCAAATTAATAGTGCCAACTTCCGCAACAACATCCATATCCACTTCTGAAAGCTTCTCTTTTAAGACCCCAACATACTGAGTTGTCGAAGTCCTCCTAACAGAAGAAAACCAAAACTGACTAGAAAGCTTAGATATAATTGGCTCAATTGTAATATAAGGAATACAGAAATTCATCATTCCTTCTTCTTCGCCAACCCTAGTTTCCAAAGTAACAAGAATAACCATATCAGACGGAGGAACAATCTGAGCAAATTGCGGATTCGTTTCAATCTGCCCAAGCCTAGGCCGCAAATCAATTACCTGCGTCCAAGCTTCACGCATATTGGCAAGAATGCGCACAATTATACCTTCCATAACCGATTGCTCAATATCTGTAAGGTCTCTTTGAATTTTTACTCCGCCCTGCCCTGTTCCGCCGAAGAGCCTGTCAATAATTGAAAAGGTAACAGCTGGATCTATTTCAAGAATAGCATTACCTTTAAGAGGATCCATGTTTATAACCGCAAGGGTTGTCGGCGTTGGAATCGAACGTATAAATTCCTCATACGTAAGCTGATCAACAGAAGCCACATGCACATGAACCATGCTCCTTAACTGCGCAGAAAGCGAAGTAGTTGTAAGGCGCGCAAAGGTTTCATGCATAATTGAAACAGTGCGGATTTGCTCTTTTGAAAACTTATCCGGGCGCTTAAAGTCATATATTTTAATCTTACGTGAGTCAGAGGTTGACCTAAAATCATCAGAATCCGTATCACCAGAACTGATTGCCGCAAGAAGCTGATCGATCTCTGTCTGCGATAAAATCTCTGTCATAAGCGCCCTTTTATCTCTTTTCTAAATTTACTCTACTGCTCTATTACATCAAACCGCGTAAAGCGAACATCCCTTATTCTTGTCCTAGTCAGGATATTATCATTGATATAATTCCTGATTTCAATCTTAAGCCTTCCTTCATTTTGCAACTCAAGCATAGTTTTTTCATGGAAAAATGAGCGCAAAAAATCCCGCAATTCCACAAGGCGCGAAGAAAGTTCTGTCATTGTATTCCTATCACCCTGCGTATAACCAAGCGCCACCTCAACCAAGATTGCTGCAGGCATTATATCGGAAGACCTAGTCTGCACAAGCCCAACTGCTTGATGCCATTCAAGTGGCTCTTGGAGCGGAACATAATCCTCAGAAACAGGAACTGACGTTGTGGAGCGCCCCGCAAGCCCCATTATATTGACAGTTATTACAACAATTGTAACAATAAAAATCAATACCCCAAAGCAAATGGCAACCCATTTCAGTATTTTAAGCAAAAGCCCCGAAATGCCGCCCTTAGAGGAGCCTTCACCTATGCCAGCATCATCGGTACCCATGTCAATGTCAGTTTGATCGCTCATACACTCTCCCCTTTTACAAGTCCTAAATTTAGATTTTCTCAACGCACAAGCTAAAAATGCCCATCGTCTAGAATAATAACATCAACTCGCCTGTTATACGCCCTACCTTCCGCTGTTTCATTAGAATAAAACGGTCTAGTATCAGCGTATCCCGCAACAGAAAAACGCCTTTCATCTGCTCCAAAATCGGTAAGATAATGCAAAACATTAATAGCTCTAGCAGATGAAAGCTCCCAATTGCTCGGGAAAACAGACAAATCAGTATCGCTAGCGTCAGTATGCCCCTCAATACGAAAGCGCCGACCACTGAGCCCTTCGTCTGAAAGAAAGCCCGCAAGCTTAAGGAGCGTTTCCCTTGTTTCTTCAATGTTGATTTCAGCGCTTCCTGCACTAAAAAATGAATCAGACGCCAGAGTAATGACTAACCCGCGCTCATCGCTTGTAACAGTTATCTTTGTCGACCTAATTTCAGGAGCAAAAAGACTTATCGCTCGCCTAACCGCAAGCCCAAGAGAGCGACCCCGCTCCATTGATGGCAAGGCAGTGATATTGTTCCCCAAATCAGAAAGCCTGCCAGGAGAAAGGGAATCACCCACTACCATCGGATCGCCATTGACAGATGCCGTAAGGTTAGCAAGCTCGGTTACGTCAATTTCTGACGGATTAAAAAGCATGACAAAAAAGCATAAGCAAAGCGTAACTGAGTCAGCGTAAGTTTGAAGCCAACCGTTTGAAGCTTTGGTAGCCTCTCTTTTTCTTTGTGCCATAAATGCTTCGCCCTAATCCTTTATAACATCAGCTTCAACAGCTTCCTTATCCTTCGGAGAAAGATACGTTAAAAGCTTTTGCGCAAGAATGCGCGGATTATCTCCCGCTTGGATCGAAAGAACACCTTCAATAACCATTTCCCTGGAGTTAACTTCCATTGCGTTGTAATAAGTGAGCTTTCCTGCTATTGGCACAAACAGCCAGTTTTGCATAATGGAGCCGTAAAGCGTTGTAATAAGGGCAACCGCCATGTTCGGACCAAGAGAGCTTTTATCCTCAAGGTTAAAGAGCATTCCAATAAGACCGATAACCGTACCCAGCATACCAAAGCCAGGCGCAAGGGTAGCCCAAGCATTAACCAGGGTTATCCACACATTGTGCCTTGTTTCCATCTCATTGATTTCGTTTTCCATGAGAGAGCGGATAATTTCCGCGTCCGTGCCGTCAACAACAAGGCGAAGTCCGTTGCGCATAAACTCATCATCAAGGTCTTGGATTTCATCTTCAAGGGCAAGTATACCCTCGCGCCTAGCCTTTTCAGAAAACGTTACCATCCTATGGACAATAGCCTTTTCTCCAAAATCCCACACCTTAAAAACACGCCCCATTACCTTAAAAATACCTATGACGTATGAAAGCGGATAAGTAATATAGAGACAGGCATACGAGCCACCTACTGTAATAAAGACTGAAGGAATATCAAGAAGGCCGTTAAGAGAACCGCTCATGTAGGCCCCAAAGCCAATACAGCCAATGCCGCCTACAACCCCGATAAAAGTTGCAATATCCATGTCCAACTACTCCTCATTCTTAAACCCGCCAATCTGTCGGCGGTATTCTATAATGCGGCCAAGCACATCTTCAGGCGATTCCTTCACGACAAGCTTTTTTCCTGAAAGCATTGACAGGGTAACATCAGGATTGCTTTCTATTGCCTCTATCTGATGGGGATTAATCCAGTACTCCCGCCCGTTTAACTGGGTAACCTTAATCATTTTATATACCAAAAGACTGCCAATGCATTCTACCTTATCTTATACTATGAAGGCAACAGGCAAAGCGCATTCCTTATAAAGAATTTTTTAAGGAAAAGCGCCTTAAGCCTGCCTTTTTAATGCCGCGCTAAAAATCTTAGCGCTTTAGGTTAATCACAGTTTCCAGCATAATATCAGATGTCTGGATTGTCTTTGAGTTTGCCTGAAAACCGCGTTGCGTTACAATCATGTCAGTAAACTGCTCTGTCAAGTCAACATTGCTCATTTCAAGGGCGCCTGCAATAAGAGTTCCCTTGCCCGCAACGCCTGAAACGTTAATGTCAGCGGCACCTGAGTTATTGGACTCTAGATACGTGTTTTCGCCCGCTTTTTCAAGACCGCCCTGGTTTGTAAAGGAAGCAAGCCCTATCTGCCCAATAGTGCGGGTTGCACCGTTTGAGTACACGCCCGTGATAATTCCCGCTTGGTCAATCTTGAAGTTTTCAAGATAACCCATATTGTAGCCATCTTGCTCATACGCCTTTGTAGAGCTTCTTTCAGCAAACTGGGTAATGGTGTTTTCCACGCTGCCAATTTGTCCAAGGTCAAGGTTAAACGTTTGGCGAGTGGGGTTTCCTGCTTCGTCAGGGTTTGCGCCAAGGACGTTAAAGGAAACTTCAACGTTTATGTTTCCCTCAGGCGCTGTAACATTGCCTGCTGTATCCGTTACAGCCTGCAGCATTCCGTTATTGTCAAAGTTGACTATAAACGTGTTTTCTGTCCCGTCTGTCGTGCCAATGCCAACGCGCGTTTCAGTTTCGTCCATTCCGTCAACCATAACAGTAGCCTGCCACTGGTTTTGAGTACCGGGTACCCGCGTAAAAGAAACATTAAGAACGTGAATTTCGCCAAACTCATCATAAATATTGAAAGAAGTTTGCCATGTAGCTTCTATTACGTCAGCCTCACTGGCGCCTTCTTGAAGCTCTGGCAAGCGCTTATCAAGGTTACACGCATACCTTACAGACGTTGTAGCCCTAGCATCTATCTTTTGTCCAACAGGAATAATGAGGTCTTCAGTTTGTGCTGAAGTGTCAAGCACAAGTCTTCCGTCAACATCACGCGCCTGCCAGCCCTGCACTCTCATGCCGTTAGCGGGATTTACAAGGGTGCCGTCCCTGTCAACGCCAAAGGCGCCCGCGCGGGAATAATACGTGCGCTCGCCTGATTTCAAGATAAAAAAGCCATTTCCCTGTATGGCAATATCAGTTTGCACACCAGTAGTTTGAAGGGAACCTTGCGTGTGTATTGTGTCAATGCTTGCGATGTTCACGCCGAGCCCGACTTCCTTAGGATTTACGCCGCCAACCTCATCTGTTGGGCGGGCAGCACCGCTAAGCTGCTGGGAAAGCAAATCGTGAAAATTCACGCGCCCGCGCTTAAAGCCTGTTGTGTTTACATTGGAAATATTGTTTCCTATTACATCCATTCTTGTTTGGTGATTTTGCATTCCGGAAACACCGGAATAAAGAGAGCGCATCATCTTCAGTTACCCCCGTTAATTTTATCTTCAGCGTATACAGTTTTTACTTCACTCCAATCATACCAGCTGCCGTTAACCATAACAGCTGGATTCTCACCCCTTGAAACTGCAGCAATTGTCCCCGATACAGTGTTACCTGCGGAGACAATGTCTACAGTTTTGCCTACGGCAGCAGAAGCTTCAGAGCTTCCCAAGAGGGAGGCAAGCTTTGAAAAGCCTGAGCTCATGTTTGTCATTTGCTCAAGGGTTGAAAACTGCGCCATCTGGGCAATAAACTGAGTGTCTTCTATTGGCGCGGTTGGATCCTGGTTGGACAGCTGCGCTATAAGAAGAGTAAGAAAATCATCCTTGCCAAGTTCTGTTTTG
>CAYYCW010000082.1:0-7850 GCA_964470435.1 uncultured Treponemataceae bacterium | reverse complement strand
GGTTCTTTGCGGTTTTCATGAAGGTGGGGAGATGGTTGGCTTGGGTCTTTGTCGGGATTCCCGCTGGCTTTTCCCGAAGGTCGGCGCTGAGATAGCCGATCATATAGGCAAGGTGCTCCCGGTTGAGTGCCCAGACCGGCTTATCCTGGAATGAGGTCAAAAACCACAACTCCAAACCAAAATAAGGCTCTCGTCCGTCCTGAATCTCCGCGCCATAGGAGAAAGCCTTCTCTGTTTTATGAACTTCTCCTGGCATGGTTGCCTCGCAATAGGGGCAGAGCACATGGAGGACAGGAAAGCGCTGCCTTGCCTCATCTTCAGTATCCACCCGATAGTACCTGCCGCAATTCCTGCATTGGCTATGCACATCATAGCGGTAGATCGCCCGCTCCTGGCTCACCTGATTGCCGCAGCTCATGCAGCGGAAATAGGCGTTATCCTCATCCGCTGTTACAATACCTGCGCCATGGCACTTGGGGCATTTTACTTGGATGCCTGTGGTGAAGGCGCTGTAAGCGCTATATGTAAAGTAGGGTTCATCAACAATTCGGCTCATGCGCCCTCACATTCTGTCCTTCCTGCCTAAGTAGACAAGTATTTGAAGTCGTATGACTTGGTAGTCTTTATCCTTTACATTCACCTCAGCGCCCGCATCAAGCAATAAGCGCGCGCATGTTGTCTGCCCTTCCTCCGCGGCAAACGACAGGGATGTCCGGCCGTATTCAGTTTGCGTATTCGCTTGAAGCTTGCGCTGCGAGTTCACGTCAGCACCCGAGGCTATAAGAACCTTAACGATGTCCGTGTGCTCCCTCTATGTTGCCCGAATCAGGGCTGTCCCGCCGTTGGCATCCTCCGCATTCACTTTAGCTCCCGCGTCAATCAATAAGCGCCCACACGCCGTGTTCCCTTGTGCTGCGGCATACATCAGGGCTGTCTCGCCGTTAGCATCCTCCGCATTTACGTCCGCGCCTGCAGCAACAAGCTCCTTGACGGTGTCTGTGTTCCCATCGCGGGTGGCATCTAAAAGGGATTTATTCATGTTCATCGGGTTTCTTTTCTTTATATATATTGAAGATGGCAACGCATCCGCAGTTTTCTTCTATAAATAATAGGCTGATTGCTGTCTTTAGGGCAATGGGCGGCGGGCACACCGCCTCGCTGGAAGCTTCGTTGCGCTTCTAGCGAGCCACGCGGCGCAACTCGCTGCGCGATCCTTGCGATTTATGTATTCGGAATAGGCTACTCCGATCGCATATATCGGCGATTGGCATTCCGATTTTCGAAAAAATTCGCATCTTGCCCTCTCAAGTATCCAAGTTATGAATTAGCGTCTCGGCAGAAGGCAAGCGGGGGCAAGCCGCAACAAATCAACTGCCAGCGCATGGACGCTTATTGCGCGCTCTCCCAGATAGCTTCAAATTCCGCTTTCTCTATTGCGCAGGTATGGAACTCCTCGCCCCGGGCATGGATGTTGAGTTCCTCCACAGTGGGAATCGGCGTAATCTCGATGGCACCGTCGTAAAGGTAAGGAATGTTGTGGGTGCTGCAAGGCAGATGAGCAGAAGGGCAACAACCTTGCGAGCTTATTCATTTTCATCAGATTTATTCCATATATACTGAATATTTACCCTAGCGGCGCGTTAGCTTGCGCTTTTATATAGCATAAGTCAAATTAGCTTTTTCGCAAAAGGTTTTGTTTGTGCGGGGCTTGGAACGGGGGCTCCTTGCTCATGCCCTAAGAGCTTTAGGCTGCAAGTTTTATTGCTAAAGAATGCAAGTGCTAAACTCCAAATATGCGTGCACAAAAATACTTAAAATTATGTATTGACTTATCTTTAAGTTTTAGATATTCTAGGACGGACTGTATTTTATCTTAACGATTATTTATCTGTGTGCTTTTTGCAGTCTTTATATTTATATTATTTTATCCAATTTTTAAGGAGGCGTCTTTCTATGTCTTTTGTCAATTTTGAAAAGAAGGGCTCTGTTGCAATGCTTACCATTGACCGCCAAGAAGCGCTTAACGCACTTAACAGCCAAGTGCTTGCTGACTTGAACGAAGCTATTGCAAAGGTTGAGCAAGCTGATGATGTTTTTGCTGTTGTGCTTACAGGCGCAGGCCGTTCTTTTGTGGCAGGCGCCGACATTGGAGAAATGAAGGGTTTTTCTTCTATCGATGGCAAAAAGTTTGGCGTTTACGGCGGCTCTGTCTTTCTTCGCTTGGAAAACTTGTCAAAGCCTGTTATTGCAGCAATTAATGGCTTTGCGCTTGGCGGCGGTTGCGAGCTTGCTATGGCTTGCGATATCCGCATCGCGTCAGACAAGGCAAAGTTTGGTCAGCCTGAAGTGGGGCTGGGCATTACGCCTGGCTTTGGCGGAACGCAGCGGCTACCGCGCATTGTGGGCATTTCTAAGGCTATGGAGCTAATCCTTACAGGAAAAACAATTGGCGCCGAAGAGGCTAAATCAATCGGCTTGGTTTCTGAAGTTTATTCTGCGGAAGAGCTTATGGATAAGGCGCTTGAGCTTGCAAACGCCATTTGCGTCAATGCTCCGATCGCTGTTTCTGAGTCTAAAAGATGTATACGCATGGGTATGCAAACGGATATTTCAACAGGCTGCGCCTTTGAAGCGGAGTCCTTCGGTGTTACATGCGGCACTGAGGACAAGAACGAGGGTATGGGTGCATTCCTGGAAAAGCGAAAGGAAAAGAACTTTAAGAATAAGTAATTCTAAATTGCTTAAAAATTGCATATAAAAATAGGAGAATTTGATATGAAGAAAATCGTGGTTATTGGCGGCGGAGTTATGGGCTTGGACATTGCCCAGGTTTTTGCTAGGACAGGGCATGACGTGGTTGTCCGCGACATTTCAGATGATATTATAAAGGCTTCTGAAAACCGCTTGATAAAAGGCTTGGACAAGCTAGTGTCTAAGGGCAAGATGGATGAGGCTGGCAAAAAGGCTATTACTGACAAGATGACGTTTACCACTGACCTTAATGCGGCCGCAGACGCAGACTTGGTGATAGAAGCCGCTGTGGAAAACCTTGACATTAAAAAAAGCGTTTTTGCAGAGCTTGACAAGGTTTGCAAGCCAGAAACCATTCTTGCAACGAACACTTCTTCAATTTCAATAACAGCTATAGCTTCTGCAACAAAGCGGCCTGACAAGTTTATCGGCATGCATTTCTTTAATCCCGCTACAGTGATGAAGCTAGTGGAAGTTATCCGCGGCTTTAATACCTCTGATGAAACCTTTAAGGCAATCTTTGACCTTTCAAGCGCGATTGGCAAGGAGCCTGTAGAAGTCAATGAGGCGCCGGGCTTTGTTGTGAACAAGGTTCTTGTACCAATGATTAACGAGGCTGCTGATCTCCTTTATACAGGCGTTGCTTCTGCAGAAGGCATTGACAACGCAATGAAGCTTGGCGCAAATCATCCTATGGGTCCCTTGGCACTTGGCGACTTGATTGGCCTTGATGTGTGCCTAGCCATTATGGACACCCTGTACACTGAAACGCATGATTCCAAATACCGCGCAAGTTTGTTGTTGCGCAAAATGGTGCGCGCGGGAAAGCTTGGTCGCAAGACTGGCGCAGGATTTTTTAGCTATTCCTAAAGTAAAAGCGTTAAACTGCTATAAGTTTTCTATAGTATAGGGAGGAATTGTTCCATGGATTTTAAGCTGTCAAAAGAACAGGAAATGCTTCGCAAAATGTTTAGGGATTTTGCAGAAAATGAAGTAAAGCCCATTGCAGGGCAAGTGGACGAAGAGGAAATGTTTCCCGTTGAAACTGTCAAGAAGATGGCTAAGCTGGGGATGATGGGCATCTATTTCCCAAAAGAGTTTGGAGGAGCCGGCGCTGATGTGCTTGCCTACGTTATGGCTATAGAAGAGTTAGCCAAGGTGTGCGGCACAACAGCTGTTGTCTTGTCTGCCCATACAAGCCTGTGTTGTGCGCCTATCTATGAAAACGGTACGGCCGAGCAAAAGGAAAGATATTTGCCCAAGCTTTGCTCAGGCGAGTGGATTGGCGCCTTTGGCCTGACTGAGCCAGGTGCGGGTACCGATGCGCAAGGTCAGCAAACCACTGCTGTGCTAGATAGCTCAGGTGAAAACTGGGTAATAAATGGGTCTAAAATCTTTATTACTAACTCAGGCCATGCGGATGTGTTTGTAGTAATTGCTGTTACAGGCACTGTTGAAAAGCGCGGGCGCAAGCAAAAGGAAATTTCCGCGTTTATTGTGGAAAAAAATGACCCTGGCTTTTCTATAGGAAAGCATGAAAAGAAAATGGGTATACGCGGGTCTTCAACTTGCGAGCTAGTCTTTGAAGACTGCATTATTCCAAAGAATCGCATGCTGGGTCAGCAGGGCAGGGGCTTTGCCATTGCCATGAAGACACTGGACGGCGGTCGCATTGGAATTGCGGCGCAGGCTTTGGGCTTAGCTGAAGGTGCTATCCAAGAAACGATTGCTTATACAAAGGAGCGCGTGCAGTTTGGCAAGCGCATTAGCCAGCAGCAAAACACGCAGTTTCAGCTTGCTGACATGAGCACTAAGGTGCAGGCTGCCCAATACTTGGTTTACGCTGCTGCAATTAAAAAGCAAAACCACGAGCCATATGCCGCTGATGCCGCCATGGCTAAGCTTTTTGCATCTGAGGCTGCAAGCGATGTAACAAGGCGATGTTTGCAGCTTTTCGGCGGCTATGGCTATATCCGCGAATACCCGATGGAGCGCATGATGCGCGATGCCAAGATCACTGAAATCTACGAAGGTACATCTGAAGTCCAGCGCATGGTTATTGCCGCAGCTTTGGGCGTAAACTGATAAGGAGGGAAAAGCAGTATGAAAATAATTGTTTGCGTCAAGCAAGTGCCAGATACTTCGGGCAAGGTTGCAGTTAAAGAGGATGGCACTATGGATAGGGCCGCTATGGCTACTATTTCCAATCCCGATGACATGAACGCCTTGGAGGCTGCTCTTCAGATTAAGGATTCGAATCCAGATGTCAAGGTTATTGTGATGACCATGGGGCCTCCCCCTGCTGAATCTATGCTTAGGGAATGCCTTGCTATGGGTGCTGATGAAGCTGTGCTGGTTTCTGCAAGGGAGTTTGGAGGTGCTGACACTTACGCTACTGCCACAACCTTGGTGGCTGCTATCCGTAAAATCGGCCTTGAAGATAGCGACATTATATTTTGCGGTCGCCAGGCTATAGACGGCGATACTGCGCAAGTCGGACCGCAAGTAGCTGAAAGGCTAAATGTTCCGCAAGTTACCTATGTTAGTGCTGTTGAGTATGCTGGCGGAGAGCTTACTGTTCGCAGGGAACTTGAAGACGGCTACATGACTATAAAGGTTAAGACGCCCTGTCTGCTTACTTGCATAAAAGAGCTTAATACTCCCCGCTATATGCATGTGCGCGGTATTATGGAGTGCTACTCAAGGCCATACACTGTGTGGGATTTTTCCGCTCTCTCCGATGATCCGAGCATTAAGCCAGAGTTGGTGGGGCTAAAGGGTTCTCCTACAAAGGTTTACAAGTCTTTTTCTCCTCCTGTTAAGGGCGCAGGCCTTATGCTGGAAGGATCTGACATGAACACTTGCGAACAGTTAGCTTCTATCCTAGCGGAAAAGCACATCATTTAGGAAAGCGAGGTATATATGGCGTTTGACAGCAAAGATATTTCTGCCTTTAAGGGCGTGTGGGTGTATTGTGAGCAGCGCGACGGCAACATCTTAGGCATTGGCTATCAGCTTTTAAGCGAGGGACGCAAGCTTGCTGACGATTTGGGCGTGGAGCTTTGCGGTATTTTGCTGGGCTCTGGACTAAACATGGATGAAGCCAAGAACTTAGGAGGCTATGGGGCAGACAGGGTTTATGTTTGCGATCATCCCCTACTTGAGGACTATACTACTGACGCTTACACCAAGGTGCTCTGCAATTTGGTAGAGGATAAGAAGCCTGACATATTCCTTATAGGAGCTACCAATATAGGCAGGGACTTAGGGCCTCGCGTTGCTTCTAGGCTAAATACAGGGCTTACTGCAGACTGCACACACTTGGATGTTGATGTCACCAAATACAAGGAGTTTTTGCGTACAAGCTCTAACATTGATGTAGAGAAAACTAAGTTTGAGGATAACCTTAACCTTAAAGCTACTCGCCCAGCCTTTGGCGGCCATTTGATGGCTACAATTATCTGCCCTGATCACAGGCCGCAGATGTGTACAGTGCGACCAGGTGTTATGGAAACAGCCCCCTTTAACGCAGAAAGGGCTAGTAAGACCGTTGTGGAGCAAATTAGCGTTGAATTAAGCGAGTCTGATATTCACGTCAACTTGATTGAGGTTAAAAAGGCAGCTAGAAAGCTAGTAGATCTAGTTGGCGCTGATGTTGTGGTTTCCGTAGGGCGTGGCATAAGCTCCAATCCTGCAAGGGGAATTGAAATCGCAAATGAGATTGCCAACGTGCTGGGAGGCGTTGTGGGTGCTTCCCGCGCCGTAGTGGATGCAGGCCTTATCCCAGCGGATCACCAAGTAGGTCAGACCGGAAAGACTGTCCATGCTAAAATCTATGTGGCGCTTGGCATTTCAGGAGCTATTCAGCATTTAGCTGGCATGCAAGATTCTGAATGCATCATCGCCGTCAACAAGAACGCTTCTGCGCCTATTTTCGATGTTGCCACTTATGGTATTACAGGTGACCTATTCAAGGTGGGGCCTATGCTTGCAGAGGTTCTTGCTCGCTACAAGATGCCTGGCTTGCTTAATAAGAGGCAGGCATAAAGCTTAGGAATTAAGGCGAATATTTTTAAGTTTTCTTCTTGTGCTTGTTATGTATTTCTAGTTCACAGCGGTACAGTGTAAGTTAAACAGGCTTACATTGTACCGCTATTCTGTGCTAGATAGTGTTTACATAAGATTGGACGAAGACCCCGCACCAACCTGCTTTGCATTATAGCTTAGGAAACCTATAGCCTATTGGGTAAAGTAGCTAGCCTGTTCACTACGCATATCTTGTTCTTTCCTTATTTCTTTTAACTTTCATAAAAAATATCCTAACGTATTTAGCATGCATACTTAGCCTGCGCAATACTGGAATTGCAGCATTTTCTTAAATTATAAGGAGAGAAAAATATTGACACTGTTACTGTCAAGATTGGTGTCGACAACGTTACATGGAAAACTGCGTAAACAGAGATGAATAGTACGCTTCAAACATCCGAGAGCAAATGGCAATAGACAAGGCGCGGGCGCTAATACAACTAACTCGCTTACGCTAACGTAGGCGGAAAGGTTTAAGTGGTTGGCAGGTGTACCCGCCGCTTTTTTTGTGTGTGGGGCGTGTAAGCTTATTGATGTACGCCCCAAAGCTTCAAGCTTTTAGTTTCACTTTTCCAGCTTCTATATTATTACGTAGCGACCGGACTTTCTAGCTGGGGCTTTTGGGTTTCTGTCAGGATAGCCTAATGTTAAAACGGCTAACAATTTTCCCTTGTCAGGTGCGAAAGTATCCCTCAGTTCTTCTGTCATGCCTGTTTCAACAGGAGCTGTAAGCCAGCAACTTCCAAGCCCCTTGTCTGTGGCTGCCAACAGTATATTCTGGATAGCAGCAGATACGCTTTCAACAATGGACTCCATTGTCTTTTTATAGTCTGGTTTATACTGAAATACAAGAATACAAACTGGCGCTCCACCAAGCTGACGCAAAAACCTAGTGGTTTCTACTACTACCTCTGGATTATTTACAAACCGTGCTTCAAGAAGAGGCTGCATTTTATCAGAAACCGCCCCCATAATTTGATACAAGCGCTGCATTTGATCTTGGCTTTTTATTA
>CAYYCW010000081.1:0-7858 GCA_964470435.1 uncultured Treponemataceae bacterium | reverse complement strand
TAAAATAATCTTACGTAAAGTTTTAAAGCTGATGTAAGTGTTCATTGGAAACTAACCCGCAATGCTCCTCTTCACCTATATGGCAACAGGCCGCAACACTTAACCAACTTATGCGATAATCGATTTACAAAGCGTTAAAAGAGCTGGTTCCTGCAAGCTCAGGAAGAGGGTAGAGATTTCGGAAAAGGGTATGGAGCATATCTTTCCAATACGCTGGAAAGTGGGGTGTACGCTTGTCTCGCCTAAACAGTTTCATGCGGAGGTAAAGGATTGCTAAAAAAAGGGTTGCTTCCGCACGCGCCATGTGCACTATTCTCCAATATGCATTATGTCTTGCCAATTTTGCTTCTATTGGAACAGCCTCTTAGAACATGTAGCCTGCGCCGACCGCAGGCGAAAAATTTAGCACGGTTTCGTTAATTCCATAGAATTTGGCATTGGGAGCATTCCTCTCAACTCCTGCAAAGTCACAGGTTACGTCTAGGCTTGCGCGCACAAACCACGACGGCGTTATGTTTACTGCAACCTCCGCGCTTGCGCCAAGCCCGAACAAGATACTCGCGCTTGCAGAATCCCGCGTTACGCCAAAAAGGCCTGCAATGTGGACGCCTGGCGAAACGGCAAAAAGAATGCGGGAGGTCCTTATTGCTGCTATGGAAGGTCCTGCAAAAAATGAAAGGCCAAATGAAGTCATTCCCCAGTAGGTAAACTCGCTTCCATCCTTATAGAATGAGGTTCTAATTTGAGGAAAACAAGCGTCCGCCGAAACATGAACGCCAATCCGCTGCGTAAAGAGTGCGGTTACGTCAAGACCTAGCGCCCAAGCCCAGCTCCAAGCCCTTGCAACTTCATTGTCATTGCTGCTAAAGAACTCCCACTGGACAGGAAAGGGAAGATTAAGCGAAAGGTAAAGCCATGGCAAGTTATTGCTATGCATGCCGCGCTCGGGCTGACCATGAGTAGGCGGCGGGGGATAACCACCAGACGGCGGCCCATACTGAGCAAAGGCTAAAGGCGCAAACAGCGCAATCATCAAAAGAGAGCACAAAGCAATCTTTTTCATTTTATTTCTCCACTATTTTAATAACGATACAAAGTATAAGCATTTCTTAAAATTATACAAGAAATAGAATAGCAGCTTACGGAAAAAGCTCGAATGCAATATAGAAAAATTCTAGATAGTGTTTACAGGAGATTACCATGATAGAATGAGCCGCACAAAAGGGGGCTGAACACAAAAATTCACCTTGCAGTTGACGCGAAAGGCAGGCCGGTGAGAATGCTGATCACGGAGGGAACCAAGGCTGAATGCAAGGAGGCGCTGCATTTAATAGAAGGAATCTCTGCGGAAGGGCTTTTGGCTGACAGGGGCTATGACACGAATGAAATCATCGCCTACGCCACGTCCGCAGGAATGAAAGTTGTGATACCCCCTAAGCGCAACCGAAAGGAGCAGCGGGAATATGACAAGGAGCAATACAAGGCGCGCCATTTGGTGGAAAACGCTTTTCTGTTGCTGAAGCGCTGGAGGGGAATTGCCACAAGATACGCCAAGAACACGTCTTCCTTCTTGGCGGCTGTTCAAATTCGCTGCATTGCTATCTGGTGTGACATTTTAACGCAATCTCGTGTAGACACTATCTAGCTATTTGGTCTGAACAACGTTTTGGCAAGTCAAAGGTGAACAGAAATCGCGTGCCTCAAGCAAGGATAGTGGAAAAGGTTGAGCGATTCATCGGCTACTACAACAACGAGCGGTAAAGATCTACGCCCAGATCGCGGCAGCACATAATATTCACAGGACAAGCTTCAGCAATCCGCGCCCGCCTTGCCCTATCCGCCGATAGGAAGGCATCTAAACTCTCAGTTTTACGCCCTGAATACCCTAGGCACCCGTCCGCTTATGCCGCAGGTTATTTCGTAGGGAATGGTGCCTGCAAGCGCTGCAATGTCGGCGGCAGAATAAAGGCAGGGAGCGGGGCCAAAGAGTGTGGCGGGCATTCCTGGCCTTACTTGCTCTTCTATGCTTTTGGGGACTTCCACCATGAGCTGGTCCATGCAAATGCGCCCGCGCACGGGGCAGGCTGTTTTTAGTATTTCCACAAAAAGGTTGTCGGACAAGCTTCTGTATAGCCCGTCAGCGTAGCCTACAGGAAGCGTGGCTATTGTGCACTCACAAGGCGCCTTCCATTGCCGCCCATATGAAACGGAAGCCCCCGCAGGGATTCGCTTTATAAAAGAGACTTCGCTGCAAAACTCCATTACGGGCTTTAAGGAAAGCACGCTTTCAAGCGCTTTTGAAGGCGCGTAGCCGTAAGCCGCGATCCCTGCGCGAATCATGTCAAGGCGAGCTTGCGGGTAAGCTATAGCGCCTGCGGAGTTTGCAGCGTGGACAATGCCGGGGTTAATCCCTTCGGCGCGTACTAAGGAAAGGGCAGTATCAAAAAGGGAAAGCTGGCTATTGGTAAAGGCTACATCCTCTTTTAAAAGTGAGTCCGCTGCCGCAAGATGTGTAGCTATCCCTTCAAGAAAAAGATGAGGTAAACTTTCTATTAGCCTTGCAATATCTGCAACCTCTGAAGGCGGGCATCCCGTACGCTGCATTCCTGTTTCAACCTTAATGTGCACAGGCAGGATGGTGTCGGCCTTGCTTGCAGCATTTTCCAGGCTGAGGATAAAGCTTTTTTCTGAAACAAAGGGCGAAAGGTGCAACAAGGCGAGGCTTTCAAGTTCGCTTTTTGAAGGAATGGACAAAAGAAGGATTGGAGCCTCTATTCCCGCTGCTCTAAGTTCAGCACCCTCGTCCACTGTGGAAACTGCCAAAAAGCTTATTCCACATTCAAGCGCACGCCTTGCTATTGCAGCAGCTCCGTGCCCGTAGGCGTCAGCCTTCACTGGTAGGCAAATCCTTGTGTTGCCGCCTATAATGCGGCTAAGTTCTGAAAGGTTGTGGGCAAGGTTTTCTAGATGAATTATGGCGTGCGTTCCCCTCATTCTTTAATCCTTAAACACTGTGATATGACGTAAATTTATTACCAATAAAGGCATAAATGCATTGTAAAAAAACAGAAATGCATTTACAATATAATATATGGCTACTATTAGAGATGATTTTGATACACAGCAAAACTTAATGCAATCAAGTTCCCAAAAATCGTTTGCTCAAAGGATGCTTTCATCTATGGATCAGATTGCTGTTACGCTTGCAACTTCCATTCAAACTATTTCTGGAACAATTTCAGACACACTTTTGCAAGAAGACAAGTTTTCAACGCTCTTTTCTGCTGTTGAAAATGCTACAACCTCCATAGACTTAATAAGCGGCAACATGGATCAGCTTAACCAAAACATGGGAGAAATCAATAGGCGCGTTGTTTCTATGGTTGAGGATGTGCTGCAGGTTACGCAGTCCATTACCGACACAACGCAACGTGCTGTTGAACACAACCGCGTTATGCAAGACCTTTCAAAAACAGTAGCCGAGGGTCAAAAGCAAATGCAAAACGTGCTTGCTGTTATAAATGTACTGTATGAAAGTGTGGACGCCATAAAGGAAGCCATTGCAGCCATTAACGACATAAGCGACCAGACAAACTTGCTTGCTATGAACGCGGCAATAGAGGCTGCGCACGCGGGCAAGGCGGGCTTGGGCTTTGCTGTTGTTGCAGGCGAAATTAGAAAGCTTTCTGCTGTAACGCGTATGGACTCCGCGAACATAGAAAAAACGCTTAAAGGCATGATGGATACGCTTTCCATAGTGCATAAGGCGGCAGATGAATCTCGCTCTTCTATGAAAATGATTGAAACCCAAACTTCCAAGACTATGGAGGTGTTTAGCGGCATAACTGAAGAGATGAGCTCACTTTCAAGCAAGACCAGCCAAATGAAGGATATAAACAGCCTGATTCTTACTGAGGTGCAGACACTGCTGGAAAACACCAAGAGCAGCTCGCAAAGTATTGCCCAAATTGCAAAGACTGCTCAAGAAAACCAGGGGCTTATGAACAAAATATCAGTCAACACGGGCAGCATCGTTGAAAACTCCCTTAAAAACATAGAGGCTGAAGAGGACATTATAAACCTTCTTATGGAAGCGGAAAAGGCGGCAAGCAGCGCCGCGCAAGCGCAAGAGGATACCGTGGCTTTTCCGTTTGCGCGTGTGCTTATGGGGCATCTTCTTTGGGTAATTAGGGTGCGCGAATTGGTTTCAGGCAAGAGCTTGTTTAGCGCAAATGATATTCCTGACAGCCACAGTTGCGTTTTAGGCAAGTGGATTGATACAACGGCTAGAAGGTCGCCCGTGCATGAGCTGCCTGTTTTTTCGCAGCTTGTAACAGACCATGAAGAGCTTCATAACATGGTTATTGATATTTTTAAGAATATATCCATTCTTGATAGGGAAGAAAAAGAAAAGCGATACGCTAGTATTGTAGAAAAATCTATTGTGGTTATAGAACACTTGCAGCGCCTTAGAGAGGTTGGCGGCATTTAGCAAAGACTAGAGCGCAAAATCCTTGTTGTGTTAATGCAAGGCTTTGCGCTCTAATTACTCCTCGCTAGCTTCAAAGTCAATAGGGTTTTTAAGGTAGCGCTCTGCTGTGTAAGAAGAAACCGTAAAGGGTTGCTCGTATTCGGAGGATGTGGCAAGGTATTCCCCGTCTTCTTCATATGGCGTGTAAAGCACTAACGTTACCTCGCGTTGCGTTCCTGTTTCATCATCTTGAAGCGTAAAGGCTACTCGCCCTATAGGATTTTCTGGAAGGGCTACACTTTCATCTTCAAAGCTAACCGCTGTAAGCGTCAACACAGAAGAAACCCATGCGGCTGTCTTTTCCGTGTCTACAGTGCTAAGGTCAGGAATATCGGATGTTGAAATGTGCCACGCTTCGGGTTCTCCCCGCCTTTCTAGCGAAAACGCGCCGTTAATGCTCCTTGCGTCAATGCGGGTGATAAGCGCCTGGTCTAGCGAGAAAATCCTGCGGTTTCTTACAGCATCGGAGGTGCGGTTAAAGGCGTCGCGTATGTTGCCCGACACAAGCTGCACACGCCCCCTGCCGTCAACGACAGCGTAGGTTTGCGCTCCTGTTGCGGATGCATTGCCTATTTTAATGCGGCGCAAAGAGTCCCCGCCTGCAAAGGCTTCTACCGTTACTGCGCTGTTCTCATCCAAGCCAAAGCTAGGGCTTTCAACGTCAGAAGAAACAGCCCCAAGCATCTTAAGAGAATTTATCGCATTTAGCATCCGCCTTATAGCCGAAGAGTCTGCAGAAAAACCGCCTTCTTCTATTGCCCATCCTTCCGCCTCATTGTCAGGGTCGGGGGTGGCTTTGATTAGTGCGAAGCTCCCTGTTTCTATAGAAGAGATTTCTAGCCTGTCGGGGGCTTTTGCTAACTCAAGCGTTTCCGCGCGACCGCCCCGCGAAATGGCTATTTGCAAGACAAATATTGCGCACAAGGCGGCAAGAATAGCTAAAAGAAGGGTTTTGCGCTTGGTCATTCCTTTTCCTCCTTATCTGCACCGCTTTCTAGTTTAGCGTACTTTGCGCGGATAGCCTTTTTTCTCAAAATTCGCCGTCGCCACGCGATAAGCCCAAAAAGCGCTACAAGCACAGGGAGACCGTACTGGTTTAGCATGGAAGCTGCACTAGCCGCCGCTCCGCTCCTTGTGTCAAGCGTATTTAAGGACATTCCCTTGGTGCGCATTAGGCAAAAGTCTTCTGCGCCATTAAGGTAGTCAAGCGCGTTTCGCAAAAAGACGCCAACAGGCTGCGAGCCCGCAGTGTCTATAACCTGCTGCGTTGTTATGCCGGAAGTGCCTGCAACGAATATCTTGCCAGGACGGATACTCATATCTAAGTAGTTGGCTGTCGCCTTAAATCCGCTTTCCTCATCCTCATTAGGAGAAGACGTGATAGGACCATCAAAACCGCTTTTGAAGTTGCCTTCAACAAGAAGTGCCAAATCGCGGGGGCTAAGCTCATCTTGCACAGGCGGCGGGCTCATCAACGTGTAAAGGAAGGTTTCAGGATCTGACGCAAGCCAAGATTCAGCTGAAGATGAAGCTAGCACTGTCGATGTAAGGTCCTCGCCCTCCGCTGACGGATTAAAAGAAACTTCGGCAGCTTCAAGAAAGAGAACGTAGCTTAAATTCCGCGAAATCGGATGCCTTTGGTTCATACCCTGCCGTTGCACAATAGGTATATAGTAAAGAGAAGAGCCTTGCGCCCCGCGCATCGACATATCCTCGTAGCAATTCAAGTCAAGCACATAGTTTTTGCCAACAGTGATTCCGTAAGAGGAAAGTAGAGCATCGAGGCCTGTTTCCACAGGGACAAATTGTGCCTGCGAGTAATACGCCGCCTGACCTTCGGGTTGCTGCACTTGGAAAGAGTCAATAAATAGCATGAGATTGCCGCCTGAAAGCAAAAACTGGTCTAGCGCATACAGTTCCTCTTCAGAAAATGGCGTTTTAGGCCCGTTGACTATAAGGCAATCAATGCCTGAAGGCACGCCGCTGCTCAAATTCACCTCTACAAAGCTGTACCTGTCGGCGGCGTTAGCGGCAAAGTTCGCAGCTGTTAGTGTCGTATTTCCAAAGATAGAATCCTGACCCCCCGAAAGCGGCAACTCGCCGTGTCCCGTAACGTAGCCTACAGTGAGTGTCCGCGACATGAGGCTTTTAAGCTCTGCGGAGAGGCTCTCGTCAAGGCTGTCAAGCCCCGTAAGCGCGTAGCCGCCAAATAGCCCCCGCGCAAGCCTTACAGGAAGAGCGCGGAAATCATCGCCGTTTGAAAGCGTTAATCCCACCACTCCGTGATGCGTTGTCCCGCCTTCCTCCCAGCTTAAAGCTTGAAGGCCGTACTGCTGCGCAATACGTTCTGCTTCCGCTCCAGTAGGGTCTGCCTCGCGGAAAGAAATCTTGTTCATGTTTTCGGCGTTTAGCTTTGTATAAGCCCGCAGCGCCTCCTCGCGTAGGCTGTCAAAGCCCGCTATATTAAAGGAAGAAAGCGAATCGGTAGCGTAAAGGCAAAGCTCGATTGTGCCGTCAAGGCCTTCAAGCACATTAGCCTGCGCTATCATTTGCGAAAAAAGCGAGGTAAGCCTGTATTCCATGCCCTCGCTCGATGTCAAGTCACTAACCGCCTCAATCCTGTCGCGGTAAACGGCAGCAAGCCCCATGTAAACGCCGCGAAAGCCTATTTCGTTGTCGGAAAGCTCTTGTATTTGCACCTGCGACACGCCGTAATCCTGAGCAAGCCGCTGGTTGTCGCTATTGTTCATATTAAAGAAGGAATAGCTAAAGTTGCTGCGCGAAGCACCCGCGTATTCCGTGAGCAAGTCAGAAAGATACTGCCGCGCGGTGTTGTACGGCGAGGGAAGGTTGTCGCTAAAAAAGACACTAACCGAAAGCGGCTCGTCAAGTGAGCGCACAAGCTCCTTTGATGCATTGGAAAGCGAAAACGCCTTTTGCGCGGTCAAGTCAACGCGGAAAAATGCGCGCGCCGCCACGAGGTTTAGCATTATCAATATAAGAATAAATAGAAGAAAGTCAGAAGAAGGCGACCTTAGCCAAGCGATAAGCTTTTTCATTTTATCCTTCCTGAACTAAGAGATCGCTCCGTCATCGCAAAAAAGAGACCTGCAAGCGACAAAAAGTATATAATGTCGCGGCTATCGATAATCCCGCGAGAGATTGAGCTAAAGTGGCGCGAGGCAGAAAGAAAGGCGGCTGCATCTGCAAACACCGAGGGAAGAAAAAACGCCGCTTGGTCAATTAGTGAGAGGACTATACAGAAGGTGAAGCCTGTAAAAAACGCTATTATTTGGTTTTTTGTTATTGAGGAGGCAAAAACGCCGA
>CAYYCW010000080.1:0-7866 GCA_964470435.1 uncultured Treponemataceae bacterium | reverse complement strand
TTGCAGCAAGTATTCGGCTTTGGAGAAAGCGCATAAGGGGGAGCAATGATTAGTGTAGACGTTACATTAGGCGATAATCTTTTAGGCGAAATACAATCTGCACTTTCTTCTTTTGCAGGCGAAAACGGGGACTTAATAGCGCCCGCTACAAAGCAAGCCATAAGCATTGCCGCTAAAGTAATACAAGACACCTGGCGCGGCTGGGCTATGGGTAAAAATATAGAAGGCGCAGACAGTATAAAAAAGGCTAATTCACGGCTTGCCGCTTCAATCAATATAAAGAAAAACGGCGATTTTAACGCAGAAATAGGCACTGATTCGCCGTATATGAAGCGCATACAAGAAGGAAGCCCTGAATATGACATGAAAACAACTTACCCTTACGGCAAAAAAAGCAGGGTAAGCAAGCGGGGCATTCCTTATCTTATAGTGCCTTTTTCTTGGCACACGCCAAACAAAAACGGCGGCGCTAGGGCGCACGGCTCTCTTGCTAACACAATACCTGAAAACTTGCTAGGCGTTGTTAAAAGGATGAGGCGCAGCTACACAACAGGAGAAACGCATATAGAAAAAAACGCACGCGGGGGGAATATCGCGCGGGCAGAGTACGACTGGGGAGACAGATTAGGTGCAGACGGAAACATAGGCGGCCTTGTAGTTATGAATAGCGCGGGACACACAACATACACAACATTCCGCGTAATTTCCGCTAAGTCTCCCTCGTCAAGCTGGATTAAAAAGGAAGTACCCGCAAACGATGTGATTAGCGCTATTGCAAGGGCAACTAAAGAAGCCGTTGAAACGGTAATTGAAGAAGGCTTAAAAAGCGATTTTGAGGTGGAATAATGCTTTGCTATCTTAATCGGGGAATAATACTAGAACAGGCAATATGCGCCATCATGTATGACTATTTTGCCGCTCTAAACCTTGAAAGCAAATATAAGAATTTTCGCATAAACGTTACAACCGAACACCCTTTTGCAAAGCTCTATCTTTATGATGGACTTAGCGCCTCCGACAGTTTCCCTGCCGTTGTTATAACAACACAAGAAGATACTAAACCTGCAGAGTTTGACGGGCTTGCACCACACGCGCAGCTTGTAGAATTAACGGCAGACGATATAGCAGAAATTACAAGCGGGAAAGAGTTGCCGGGTTTATGCACTGTAGTGGATGAGGCAACACTTAGCGCAATAAATGAGGCAATAGAAAAGAGGGGGCGCGTTGCAGGCCTTTCTATAAGAATGCGGCGCAAAGACGCAATGAGCATAGAAATTTGGGCTGAAAACATTCAGCTTAAAAACGAGCTATATGAGCAGACGCGCCTTTTTGTTACCGGCAACTTAAGGCACATACTCGCTGACCAATATCCATTTTTTGATACAGCTATTTTTGACGGCACAGTTTCTGGAAGAAGAAGCAACAACTTCAATTATGACTTTGACGTACTTCTTGCAGGTGCGCATATTGGCTTTGACGTGAACTATTGCACAGAACAACTTGTTATAGATAGCGAAAAGGAACACATAAACACAAAAATTCTTTTTAGGGGGAGGAATTATGTCAAGCGGTGAAAAGAAAATTGGACTTGAAAGATTTTTACAACTTGAGGAACAAAGAAAAGGTGTAGTGGCAATTCTTAGGAATACACACTCGCAAAAAGTGCTAACAGTTTCTGAATGGAAAGAAATTGTAGCGCATATTTTACACAGAAAAGTAAAGTAAGGAGGATTTTATGGGAGTAACAGCGGCGAAATTTGAAAGCGCAGGGGTTTCAACTTCTCACTATATCCCCGGCGTTTATTCAAGGAGAAATACTGTAGGAACAGGCACGGGGATTTCTGCGGGTAACTTGTGCATTATAGGAACATCGATGGGAGGCGAGCCGCGCGTCCTTTTAGAAGTAGCAGACAAAGCAGAGGCTAAAAACCTTTTGCTTAGCGGCACTCTTCTTGAAGGCGTTGCGCACGCATTTACAGGTTCACCTACTTATATACCAGAAAAGGTATATTGCATGAGGGTTAATGCGGGCACACAGTCAACAACGGAATTTAAAAGCGATGAAGAGGTTATCCTTAAAGCTACAAGTTCAGACTGGGGAAGCCATACAAACCAGATAAAGCGCTGGCTAAAAAAGGCAAGCGATGGCACTTATACCGTTCTTGTAAGCTATAAGGGTAATGAGGATGAAGTTACAGAAATAGGCAAAAGCTCATTTTCTTTGCTTTATACAGGGGAGGGGGAAAGCGCAGAATGCTCTATTAATTCTACAGGCATGACGCTTACTTCTTCTATTGAAGGGGAAGAGCTTACAATCACTTGGGAAGAGTGCGAAACCTTAGAAGAGCTTGTGTCGCGTATTAACGATTCAGATGTTTATTCTGCAACGCTTCTTGATACAACGGAAGGCGCATTATCCGAAGAGCTTGACCATGTTTCAGGCGTAGATATTACAAGCACCGCAACAACGCTTACAAGCAATCTTCAAGCGCTCATTGAAGCGCTAGAAAGCATATCATATATAGGCAGCGTGGAGCTTGCAGGCTCAAGCCGCGTAATGCCTGATGTTGACACAGGCTATGTGTATTTTACAGGCGGGGAAGCGGGCACTTCTACTGTTTCCGACTGGGCAGACGCAATAGATGAGCTAGAAAGATACGACATACAGATTATCGCAACGCCTGCAACGGATGCAGACATTAGGTCGCTGATTTTAAGCCATTGCGAGGAAATGTCAACCGTAAACAAGAAAAAAGAGCGCACTTGCTGGCTTGGCACGCCAACGGGCACAAGCGTAGATAACGCTATAACAATCGCTAAAAATTTAAATAGCGAGCTTTGCTCCCTTGTAATGACAGGCGCAAACGCTGCAAACCCAATAACAGGCACAGCAGAGGATATATCGCCTGGACTTCTTGCTTGTAAGTGTGCAGGAATTGAAAGCGCAATAGGAATTTCAATGCCGCTTACAAATAAAACAATCAACGTAAATAGCTTTGATGCGCGATATACAGAAAACGAAATGAAAAAGCTAATACAGGCGGGCATTACGCCTTTCGGTGAAAATGAGGAAGGCGAGCTTACTTGCATTAGAAGCATGACAACTTATCAAGGCTCATCGCTTATTCTAAATGAGCGCTCAATGATAAGAAGCGTCCTATATATGGATAGGGATTTAAGAAAGGCTTATTTTGCGCGTATTGGTTCTAACGATGAGCCGTCGGAATCAACGATATTGCAGACTTTAACGGAAAAAGCAAAAGAGTGGTATGCAAGTAATCTTATAACTAGAAGCGATTCAGGTGAGCTTGTGATGAATGCTAAAGTTTCTTTTGACGCAGACAAAGCCTATATATCTTTTGACAGATACATAAGAGCGCCTAACAACTTTATATTCATCACAGCAACAAACCAAGTTTACAGTTCAACGGTTGAAGTTTAAGGGGAGGGTAAAACATGGCTGTTAATTATAATATTGCAGGGGATACCCTAGTGCAGGGCATAAACTGCATTGTCAAAGCGGGTAAAAGTCCATCGGACGCTAAAATGATAGGGCTTGTGTCAGAAGTATCTTTTAGAAAGCAGATACAAACGCAGCGGGCAGAGGTTATCGGGGAAATATTGCCAGTCTCCATTGACCCAACTAACATTTCTGTTTCTGTTTCTTTTAGAGGTTTTATTCTTAAAAAAGGCGTTGATTTGGGGGACTTCTATACAGCAAAAGAGTTTAATCCAGATGATGATGAAGTTATTGAAGAGCAAAAGGTTATAAAAATACCTTATCTAGAGCTTTATGACAAAAAGGCGCAATCCGTTATAGGTTCCACAACTTGGGCAATAATTACAAGTTACGAGGAAAGCTCTAGCGGCAAAAATTACGTAACCGCAAACTGCTCATTTGAAAGCATAGGCTTTTTCAATGGTTCAGACTATCCGCGTTCAGAGCTTTTTACTCAAACATGAGCAATTTAAGGCTGCTCAAGACTTTTGGGCAGCCATTCTTTTAACAAATTTAAGGAGAAAAACATGAAAATTACAGAGGAAATCAAGCAAGAAGAAATTCAAGAAATTGAAGAGGACCGCGACATTTTCTTTGCGCTTATAAGCGGAAAAACTGTAACAGAGGAAATAGAAACTTCTCGCGGGAATTTTACGGTGAAATTTCCAAAGCAAAAAGACTTACTCTATATTGATAGGCGTGTTGCTGCAATGAGGGCAGGGTTACCCGCTTCGGCTTTTGATTCAAGTGCGAATTTTGCGCTTCAAAAGGTGGCGTTTCTTGATGTAGTGGTTGAAGCGGGCCCTGAATGGTTTAACAAGCTAAAGAAGAAAAATACTTTGATTTGGGAGGAGGTGCCTGATACGGACTTTATAGATGAAGTTTACGTGAAGGCGTTATCTTTTCGCGAAAAAGTACAGGCAATGTTTGGACAGGATAAAGCAGCGCCCGATGGAGGAGATACTAACAACGAGGAGCTTCAGGCTTCTTTGGGCGATGGTTTATTTGAAGGCGTTACCGTTTCCGCTAAACAAGGCGGATGATGATTTTCTTGAGGTCTTTTTTAAGTTTGCAAATACATATACAGAAGAAAGTGTGCTTCTTTCCTTTAATAAGGTGGAAGCAGAGCAAGCTAAAAAGGTTTCCGCTGATGATTTGCGCGAATTGGGATATTCCGATGAGGATATAATCTGCATGGAAGAATAGCCTATGGACACAAGCATAAACTTACGCATAAATGCAGGGCAAGCAAAAAGTGAGGCAAGGGATGTTAAGCAGTCAATTGAATCCCTTTATGAAAGCTTTGAAAAGCTAAAAGCCGAAGGCAACTGGAAAGGCGCGGCGGATGCCTTACACAAAATAAATAGCTTGCAGCAAGAAGCGAGAGCGTCCGCCGCTTCTTTAGGTAGCAACGCGCAAAGCGGCTCTTCTTTTAACGCTAGGCAAGAAGCGCCTAGTGCAGGCGGTGGACGTAGCGCAGACGCTTACAGAGACTTTGAAAGAAATAGAGACGCGGGCAATTGGCGGGATGCTGCAAGGTCGGCGCAACGCTTTCAAGAAGAAAGAGAGCAGAAAAACCCCGCAAACGAAAAGAAAAGCCCTTTTTCTAGGCTTTTTTCATCAAAAGACCAGCAGCAAGAACAAGCTATAAGGGAGCTTGAGGCGCAAATTGAAGCGCTTACAAGGGCAAGTGAAGAGCTAACCGAACAGCTAGAAGCGGCTATAAAGGCACAAGAAACAGATGCAGCTCGTTCAATTTCTGAAACCCGCAACAATGTAGAAAAAGATAGGCAAGCGCTATTGCAAGAAAAAGCGCGGCTTGAAGGGAATGACGGCAAGCAAGAGCAAAGCGGGCTTGAAAAAGGCCTTTCAATGTCAATGGCTACTCAAGTTCTTGACCTTATTTCATCGGGTGTTAGTGTTCAGTCAAACTATAGGCAAACAAGGGCGGCGGGCGACTACATAGGCGCAGAAATTCAGAAAAAACAAGGCATAGGAAACATAGCATCAGGTATAGGCAATGCCGCTCTTGCAGGGGGCGCTATGACAGGATTTGCCCCCTTGCTGGCTATAGGCGGCGCTTCTAAGTTGGTAGGCTATATGCTTAACTGGGTAAGCGAAAAAGAAAAAGCAGAAATGGCAGAAGCCGCAGCTTTTGAGCGCTCCCTAGCGCCTACTCACGGGCTAAACAAGCTTTACTCTAACGGGGGATATGGCGCAAACAACGCCAACGCTGCAAATCTTATAGGGACAGGGGAAGCTTCCGCGCGGGGCACTGGGCTTGCTACTTACGAATTTTTAGAGCTTGCCCAGCAACAAGCATCATACGGCGCTAAAAGCATAGGGGAGGCATTAAATCAAACACGGACTGCAGCGCTTTTTTCTCAAGCTACAGGCGCGAATATTGGCAATGCGCAAAATCTTATAGGAATTGCAAGCCGCTTTGGGGATAATAGCAATGTATTAGCTTACGCCAACGGCGCGAGGGCAGCAACGGGATTAGGCAAGGGGCAGACAGATGAGTTCCTAACTTCTTTAAGCCGTGTAATCGAAGAAGGCATATCGGCGGGCTATATAAGGTCAACTAAAGAAGTTTCCCAAAACATGACTATGCTTTATAAGCTCTCTGATAATAATCAGCTATGGCAGGGCGAATATGGAGCGCAGCGGCTTTCGCAGATGAATCAAGGCATTGCCAGCGCGGTAAGTTTGCAGTCAACGTCGGACGTTATAACATACGCAGCCGCAAAAGGCGTTCTTGATAGAACAGGAATGAAAAGCATAGGCGGCAATGCGCTATCGGGCACTTACTTTGACGCTATGATGATGATGGAAAACGGCGTGACCCCAGAGCTTTTTAAAGAAATCGCGGAACAAATTAACAAAGCCGAAGGCGGCAACCGCGCGGCGCAGATTGCCCGCTACCAAGAAATATTTGGGCTTAATGCTAGTGGCTCTTGGCAGCTTTACCAGATGGGGCAAAACGCAATAAATGGCAATATGCCGAGCGAGAGCGCATTAAACAATGTTTTAGACGCGGGCACGTATGAAAGCTATGAGACAAAAAAGCAAAACCTTATAAATAGCCTAGATAAGGGTGTAGCTACTGCAAGCAAAGATAAATTTGACACAATGCTTGCAAAGCTTGAAAAACTTGCTAACGAGCCGCCAGCAAGCCTGCTTGACACCCTTAAAAGCGGGGCTGAAAGCGTTGTGGACGCGATAAAAGAGTTGGGGTCGAGTATTGCAAATGCGCTGGATGCAAAGCTTTCGCCGCTTTTGAACAAGGCGTTTGGCGCGGCAGAGGAAGAAGAAAGGCTGAATGAAGTCAGCAGAGACTATGGCTTTAAACCAGGCGCTCGTAATGAAGCGACAATTAGACGCTCCATTGACCTTTACAACGCGAACAATGATTATGGCTCTTTTGCCAATGCAGCCTTGCAGTCGCTTGAGTTGCCTGAAGTTAAAAACGCCCGCTCTGGGGGTAGGGATTTTTTTGACTTGCTCTTTGAACACCGTACAGGAACAAGAAGGCTTAGCAAGGAGCAATCAGACCTTGCGAATGAGGTGTTTGCAAAAATAATAGAAGGCGCGGCCGCTGCAGGCGGCAAGAAAACTGTGTTTGGAGGCGTTAAAAGGGACGTTACAGTTGAAGAGATGGTCGCTATCAGGAAGCAATTGTCCCCAACAAACTTGCATGACCTTGTCGCAAGCGGCAACAGGGAGGAGGCCATTGCTGTAATTTCTGCCGCCATTAAAAGGGCGTTCCCCAATATAGAGGTAGAGACGAGGTAATCCCCTTGACAGCAAGCGCAAGCATTTTTGCAAGGAGCAAGCATGATTGAACAGAAAGCAACAGAAGGCATGTCAATGATGGAAAAAGCCCGCGATTTTTCAAAGCTCTAATAGGAAGCTATGCTCTCGCTATCAAAAAATAAGCCTTGCAGAGAGCAAGGCTATTACCGACCGAGAACGGGCGTATCTCGATACGATTTAAACCGCAAAAGGCGATTCCGCCGGCAGCCCGATTATTTCCGGTCCTGTCGGTAAAGACAGTGTACGTTGTTTAGAAGAGCAAGTCAAGAAAAAAAATAAAAAGGCGTGAAAAAAATCCGCCAAAAGCAAGTGCTGGATTTGGATAGACAGTAATGGCAAGATATGGATTAAAAAGAGCGTAATGGAAGCGTGGGAAAAAGCACAAGCACAGTGGCAATAAGTAAGCGGCTTAAAGTTGTAATTTTAATACTTGCCCCCCGCAGCATTCATTAGAGCTTCCCAAGTTATTTCGTTCATACTATCGGGAATGCAGCGTTCCCACGCTGTTTCAGAATTGTCCGAGAAAATCATATTGTCATTTTTGTCATAAA
>CAYYCW010000079.1:0-7883 GCA_964470435.1 uncultured Treponemataceae bacterium | reverse complement strand
GGCTACATTGTTACCAATTACCATGTAATTTCAAGCGAGGTTGACCCCAACTATGAAGGCTATTCCCGCCTTTACATAAAGCTTGCGGATGACCCCGACGGGCGCATCCCCGCGCGGGTTATAGGCTGGGATCCTGTCTTTGACCTTGCCCTCCTTAAAGTGGAAATTGAGCCGCCTGGCATTTTTAAACTAGGCTCTTCGCGCGATTTGCGGGTTGGCGCAAGGATATACGCGATTGGCTCTCCCGCAGGCCTTGAGCAGACAATAACATCAGGCATTGTTTCCGCCCAAGGAAGGCGCCTTCTTTCGCTTGGCGACGTTCTCCAAATTGACGCTCCTATAAATCACGGAAACTCAGGTGGGCCTATAATAGATGAGGCAGGCCGCGTTCAAGCTGTCGTTTTTGCAGGGGTTGAGTCCTTTGAGGGGCTTAATTTTGCTATCCCTGTAGAGCTTCTAAAGCTCATCCTTCCGCAGCTTTACGCGGGCGGGCTTACAGCACATGCATGGCTTGGCGGCTATGGCAGAACCTTTTCGCCACCTTCAAACGCGGAAGGGGCTGGCGTTTCCGTTTTTTACTGCGTGCCAGGCCTTTCCCTTTCGCAGGCGGGTGTTCCTGAAAACGCTGTCATTACTGCTGTAAACGGCCGCCGAGTAAGTACGCTTGAGCAGCTTCAGCAAGCCTTAATGCTTGAGATGCCGGGAACAATTGTTAAGCTTTCAGGCTACACAATGGAAGAAACTGCCAATAACCCCGCTCCCTCAATTCGAGCGCGCCGCGTTAGCGAAGACTGGTACGCTGTCCTTTACGCCCGACCCGAAAAGCCAGGCACTCTAATAATTGAGCGCGACCTCCAAAGCCGCGCGTTTATTCCCTTTTTTGGAATGAACTTGCAGCGCGTAGGCTCAAAAAGGCAGTACACGGTAGCCTCTGTTGTGCGAGGCGGCATTGCCGATGAAAGTGGCTTTTCAAAAAGCGATGTAGTGGAAATACGCGCCTTTGAGCCTGACGCGCAAAAAGGTATTCTTTTAGCCCAAGTGGCAGCAAAGCGACGCAAAAGCGGCTATATGCAAGCTTTCATCGCAATGGGCGCATCCCTAGACAGCCCATATTATTTCTAAACATCATTAACATGACTGATTCCCGCTTTATAAGAAACTTTTGCATAGTAGCGCACATTGACCATGGAAAGTCAACGCTTTCCGACAGGCTGATTGAAAAAGCCCAAGTTGTCGACGCAAGAAATTTGCGGGCTCAGATGACAGACAACATGGACATTGAGCGTGAGCGCGGCATTACAATAAAAAGCCAGGCTGTAACAATCCCCTACACCGCGCAAGACGGCAACAAGTATATGCTAAACTTTGTCGACACGCCTGGCCATGTGGACTTTTCGTATGAGGTTTCAAGGGCAATTGCCGCCTGCGAGGGGGCGCTTTTGCTTATAGACGCATCCCAAGGCGTTGAGTCTCAAACGCTTTCTAACCTTTACCTTGCCCTTGAGCATAATCTCGAAATTATCCCTGTTATCAATAAGATTGACTTGCCCGCAGCGGACATTCCGGGTACGTTGCGGCAGATAGAAAAAGACTTAGGCCTTGACCCTAAAACAGCGGTCAAGGTTTCTGCAAAAACAGGGGAAGGCATAGACGCCCTCCTTGAAGCGATTGTAGCGCTCATTCCCCCGCCTGCCATAGAGGAAGGTGGAAGCGAAACGCTCCAAGCGCTAATTTTTGACTCGCACTATGACCCCTACCGCGGCGTAATTGTCCATGTGCGCATTTTTTCAGGAGCAGTGCGGGCGGGAGATACTGTCCGCTTTATGAACTCAAGTGCTGACTACAAGGTAGAAGAAACAGGCATCTTTATATTGCGCCTTGTGCCTTCGGATGGGCTTTTCCCCGGCGATGTAGGCTACATTATTGCGGGTATTAAGACAATAAGCGATGTAGCTGTAGGCGACACAATGACTTCCGCCTCATCGCCCTGCGCGGAACCCCTTCCTGGATTTAGGCAAGCAAAGCCCGTGGTCTTTTCTTCCATCTATCCTTTAGACGCTGACGACTACGAGGAACTTAAAACTGCAATAGAAAAGCTAAAGCTAAATGACGCAAGCCTAACTTGGGAAAAGGACTCATCCGCCGCGCTAGGCTATGGCTTCCGTTGCGGCTTTTTGGGCCTTCTTCACCTTGAGGTTGTGCAAGAGCGCCTTGAGCGGGAATTTGGTCAGGCAGTAATCTTTACCGCTCCTTCTGTGCGCTACAAAATACATTTGCGCAATGGCGGGGAAGTGTTTTGCGACAATCCCGCCGATTATCCAGACGAGGGCTTAATTGAATCGGCAGAAGAGCCCTATATTCGCGCTTCGGTTATTGCGCCTTCGGATTATCTAGGCGCCATTATGTCTCTTTGCATAAGCAAGCGCGGCGTGCAAACCGCCTTGCAGTATCTTGACGAAAGGCGCGTTGAAGTAATTTACGAAATGCCGCTTGCCGAGGTGCTTTTCGATTTTTACGATAAGCTAAAAAGCGCTACGCGCGGCTACGCTTCCTTTGACTACGACATTACGGGATTTAAGCCAACTAGCCTTGTGAAAATCGATATTCTCCTAAACTCAAAGCCTGTAGATGCGCTATCGCAGCTTGCCTACAAGGATAGCGCCTACGCCAAGGCTAGGCATGTCTGCGAGCGCCTAAAGGAAGAAATAAGCCGCCAGCAGTTCAAGATTGCCATTCAAGGCGCAATCGGCAGCCAGATTATCGCGCGGGAAACCGTCAATCCCTTGCGCAAGGATGTTCTTGCAAAGTGCTATGGCGGCGATATTACAAGAAAGCGAAAGCTTCTTGAAAAGCAAAAAGAGGGCAAAAAGCGAATGAAAATGATAGGCGAGGTAGAGCTTCCGCAGTCAGCCTTCCTTGCCGTGCTTCGCTCAAAAGAAGAATAGGGTGCTTTATTACTTGCCTGCCTGCCTTAGCGCAACTTGAAGCGTTTTAAGGAAAAAATCAAGCTCAACTCGCGCGCGGTTTAAAAAATCTTGCCGCAGCACATCTGTGCCACGCTCGCTTGTAAAGTCAGGAAAGTGCAAATAAAGAAAGTCCGCCTCCCTTAAAAGCTCTTCTAGCCTTGTTCCCCTGTCGCTGCAAAGCTCGCCGCCTGAAGAAAGCAAGGCCTTTAGTTCAAGAAGCCGCCTTTCTTCATTTTTAAGAAAGGAGAGTGCTGCTTCTTGCAGCTTGGAGCTACACTCAAAGTCTATTTCAGCGCTAGCCGCGCTAGATTTGCTAAAAGAGGCTATCTCCGTTTCTGCCGCATCAATAGAAATGCTAGGAAAGTCCACTGGAAGCCCTTGTGTTCCAAGTCTGTAAAAGCTTGCATGAGAAAAATACGCTTGGCAAATAGCAGCATAGCGCAACATAGCCTCACTTGTCCTAATCGGAGCGCGTCCTGCTTGCCTTTGTAAAATGATTTTGCTGCCTGCACTGTTTTCTGCTCGCTTGGTTTCAACAGGTGAAATACGACAAGAAGAACTTAAGAGTTCTAAAACTTGGGCTGCCCCCTTCGCGTGCGAAAAGCCGCTCCCCCATGAAAAGTCAAGCCCTGTAAAAAAAATGTGGGGAAGTCTGCCCCTAGCGTGCGAGTTGTGCCCCCGCAAAAGTCCTGCAACGTAGAGAGCTGAAAGCCCTACAGAGCCTAGGGCTTGCGCTTCAAAAGAAGTAATCCCTGACCTTGAAAGCCTAGAAAGAAAGCGCGACTTTGCATAGAGCGTTAAAAAAAAGCTGCAACGCCTTCCACTTCCTCGCTCTTGCGGGCGCGATGTAATGTCCGCAAGCAGGTAAGGCGAAAAGCCTTTGCCCGGCGCGCAGCCGCAAAACGCGCGGTCTATCCATGCTTGCGCTTCAACCGTTACAGCTAAATCCGCTGTGATGCCAGCCGCGCGAAGCGGTAGGAGTGCTGCGTCAACCGCGATAAGAAAAACGCGATCCCTGTTTCTTTTTATAAAGCCTATGGCGCTATCAAGGGAAGGCCCTGCGCCCACCACTATAATGGGCTTTAGCTCGGCGTTTTCGAAGGAAAAGCCTAATGCATTCCCTGCCGCTATCTCGCCTAAGTTTTTAAAGATATTTTCTGCGTATTTTCTGCCAAGATGGATTAGAGTTGCCCTATTTTTCCAAAAGGAGGAAATATAGTCGGCCACAAGGGCCTCAGCGCTGCGGTAAAATTGAGCGTCAAGGGAGGCACTTGCAGAAAGATCAATGCGAAGGTAGCGCCTAAAAGGCTTAAAATTTGCAAAAAGCTCCTCATCAATAAAGCGGATAAGGACTTCAGGCGTTTTTGCAAAAAAGAACTTAAAAGGCTTTTTATCAGCAGGAGAAACTGCCTTCTCAACAAAGGGTGCCGAAAAGTTAAAAAGCGTCTCATCGCATTCTACAGCAAGCACAAGGGAATCTTTAGGCAATTTGTTGACAAGCGTTTGAAGCCCGTAGCCTAAAAGCGGGGAAAATGCAAGCACAAGTGTACCCGGAAGTATTTCTAGCCCCGCGGCTGCCTCTTCGGGTATTTTTGCAGGAAATTTACGCGAATAAAGAAAACGGCCATGGTAAAAAACAGAAAAACCCGCCCCTGTATCCTTCAAGACGGGGGCATCTGATTTTTCCGCATTAATGCCGCAAGACTTATTGCCTATCACCGCTTAAAAAATAGCGTAAATAGGTTTCGTCAAAGTTATCCTTAAACTTTTCGCTTTCAAAGCACATGTCCATAATGGAAGAAAACGCCCATTCCCCTGTGTAGTGGGAAAGTGTGTGCAAAAATGAGCTGTCATCATCATAGGATTCGCCGCTATCATCGCTAATAGCAAGGACTATAGCTCCACCGTCAAGCAGGACAGGGGCAGAAACTTCCCCAGTTTCGAGCGAAAACGCCTCATGGAAAAACTCCTCGCTTCTTGCAGCTGTTGCCAAGACTGCGTCAGCGTTATCCGCCAATGCGGGTAATGCGGCAACTCCTCCAAAGTTAATGCTAAAGGAGTTTGTTTCCATGCGGATTCGCCCGTATTCTTCAACAGCGCCTTCAAAGCCTATCCTAGTGGCATCCCTAGAAAAGTCTTCTGCCATTGCAGCAATATAGTCTTCGATTATTCCCCGCTCATTTATTTCCATAAACAGGCGCACTTGGGCTACAGTTTCGCTTAAAGAAAAGTCAGCAGGCATTTCTGGCCCGTCTCGGCGCACAATCGCGTATGAAATGCCTGAACGCACAGGACGGCTTATCTCTCCTTCGCTTAAAGAAAGCACAGCCGACAAGTCATCCGCATCGGGGAAAAGAGAGTTTATGTCTTTTCGCATGTTGTTTAGCACCCTGCCCTCAGCATCCGTTCTGCGACGAGTGGAATAGGCAGCCTCAGCTTCTTCAAAGGTAGTATCCCCCGATGAAATCATGGAATATACGCGCGACGCTTCAGCTTCCTCATCTACTGTGATCATCGACAAGTCAATGGATGCAAAAAGCTCAGCGTTTTCTTCGCCAAAGCGGATAACTTCGCTTTCAGGAAAGTCCTCTTGCGTGAATGACACATAGTAAAAGCTACGCTCTGGTATGCGCATGGTGGAAAGAAAGGCGCTTTCCGCACTGGATGATTTCAGCCCAAACATTCCAGCCTCGTCCCCCACGCAGTCATAAAAGTAGCGCGAGGCTGCAACCTCTTCTGTCATCATTTTTCGCCTTGACATCCTAACAGACTCTTGCGTGCTGTTGTAAAGTGCGTCAGAGTAGCGGCCGTTTTCATCCGAATAGTACTGCTCGATAAGTGCGCGGTTAATTTCCCTTTCAGGCGGCGCATAGCTTACGCCTTTAAGCTCGTCAAGGGCGGCAAGACGCAATATGGCGTATTGGTAAGCCTGGCGCATAATCGAATAGTACATGCTATCTGAAACCTGGACACCCATAGCCTGATATTGCGCAGCGATATTTTGCACCTGGCGCAAAAAGTACGAATCCTGGGCGTATTCCACCGGTGTGCCATTCCATTCGCCAAAGGAAATCATCCTTGCCGAAGCGCCGCCCGCCGTGGGGATAAATACAAAGATAACAACTGCTAAAAGCAATATTAGAACAGCGCCAACAAATGTAAGGTTCTTTTTAATAGAGGATGCCATGCATTTCCTTCTTTGTTATATATGAGCTATGAGCGAGCTTAGACTATCACGCTATGGCTGGCCTGTCAATGCAAAAGGCTTCTTGACACTTACATGATATTCCAATACAAATAATAAAAATTCAAAAGGTAACAGGGAGAAATCATGGGCGACTTAAACCAAGAGTTAAAAGAGCTTATTATTTCTAGCCTTGAGCTTGACGGTGTGACAGCGGATGACATTGGGGATGATGAGCCCCTTTTTGGCGAAGGTCTTGCCCTCGATAGCGTGGATGCCCTTGAGCTAGGAATTGCAATCAAAAAGAAATACGGTATTACGTTCAACACAGAAAAGGGTGACAATAAGGAATACTTTAAGTCCGTTAATGCTTTGGCTAAATATATTTCCGAGCACAAGGTGGAATAGCTCATGGCAAGCCGTGATGAAATATATGCTAAAATGAAAGAAATCCTTGTTAGCGATTTTAAAAAAACCGAGGAGGATCTTTCCCTTTCATCCCGCTTTCAGGAAGACCGTGACCTAGACTCAATCGATGCCGCCGATATGATAGCCAAGTTTAGGGAATATCTTCCTGACAATGCTAACGCGAGTATGTTCCGTGACATTAAACCCTTTGAGGATCTTGTGAGCCTATTGGCAAAAAAAGGCGGCAAAGACTAATCGGCGGCTGTGGTAAAAAAAATCATAGCGGCGGTCTTTGCACTTTTTTACGCCCTCTTAATCTTTGTCTCCTTTTCTGTCTTGCATCTGCCGCCTCGCGCGATAGGGCTTGTAATAGCCGCCTTTGCGGTTTTAATGTTCTTTTTCCGCTCATCGGATAAGAAAGCTCAAGGATTCTTTCTCGTTCTCGCCATTATCGCTCTTGCCGTGGGCGTTTCTGCGAACATGGCTATCCTCAAGCTTTACCCTGTTGCTGTCAATATTCTGATGCTCTACGCCTTCGCTTTTTCGCTGTCCAACAGTGAGGGCAGTATAGCTTACCGTTTCGCCACGCTTGGTGATAGAACCATAAAGTGGAGCGCGCGTAAGAATGCTGTAAAAAGATACTGCGCTAAGGTTACTGTCGCTTGGTGCGCCTTTTTTGTATTTAACGCTTCCGCCTCGCTCTACACAAACCTCTTTTTGCCGATTGAGGTTTGGACGCTCTACAACAGCCTTGTTTCTTACATTTTAATAGTGGTGATGTTTGCGACGGAGTACGCAGTGCGCCTTGCCGTGCAAAAAAGGCTAAGAACGCCTGTGTTCATCTCTTCAATGCAGAAGGACTCGCGCGAGGATGACGCGATTGTTGCGTATAGCGGCTTTTTTAGCGATAAAAAGTACAAATACTGGTCTGACTTTCTAAAAGAGAGTGCCGCGTTGCGCTCCGCACTAGAGGCCATAAATGAAGGCAAGGTGATAGTTAGGTGCGGCGACAACTGGCACTTTGCGGTTTCGCTTTGCGCTGTTCTTTCGGCAAAAAAGGCGGCTGTAGTGCCTTCAAACTACGCTGAAGACTTTATTGCAGAAATTGCCGATGATGACACGGCGGTTATCTCTGATGATGGCGCGTTATCTTCTATTGTATGTATCGATTACGAGGAAACTGTAAGGTGCGCAAGTGACGTAAATCTTTCTTTTTTACCTATAGGCAAGGACGCGAAGGTGATTCTCTACACATCGGGCTCTACGGGGCATCCAAAGGCTGTGCCCCACGACCTTTGGGAGCTTGAGGACGACAACGACTCGCT
>CAYYCW010000078.1:0-7991 GCA_964470435.1 uncultured Treponemataceae bacterium | reverse complement strand
GGCTACTTGCTTTTATCTCATATTTTTCAGTTCTCAATTCTCAGCTCTAAGCTCTAAGCTCTAAGCTCTGAACTAGCCTCCTAGCTCTTCTTTATGCTATTATGCACCAATGGCTTTTAGGTTTTCGGACTTTGACGTGATTGCAATAGGCGGCGGGCACGCTGGGCTTGAAGCCGCTCTAGCTTGCGCGCGCATGGGGCTTTCTACCATGCTTATAACGCAAAGCCTTGATACAATCGGCAGGATGTCGTGCAACCCGTCAATTGGTGGCGTTTCCAAGGGAAACATCGCGCGCGAAATTGACGCTCTTGGAGGCGAGATGGGCCGCCTTGCTGACGCTTGCATGATTCAGTATAGGCTTCTCAACAGAAGCCGCGGCCCTGCGGTGCAGGCACCTAGAATACAGGCTGACAAGGCGCGGTACTCTAGGCTCGCAAAGCTCGCTCTAGAAAAGGAGCCCAACCTCTTCCTCTATCAGGATACTGTAGTAGACTTTATAATCGAAGGAAACCGCGCGGAAAGTGGGGAAGTAGAGCACGGCGTGTTCAAGGGCGTTGTTACCTCACGCGGCAGGGAAATTACCGCGCGCGCCGCTGTGCTCACCACCGGCACCTTTATGGAAGGAAAGGTCTTTATTGGCGAATACGAAACTTCGGCGGGAAGGCTTGGAGAGCAGGCGGCACTGGGGCTAGGACCGGCTTTAAGGCGGCTGGGCTTTAGCGTGGGCCGCCTAAAGACAGGCACGCCGCCTCGCGTGTTGCGCTCATCCGTGGACTTTAGCCAAATGCAAGAGCAACCCGGCGACGCGGACATCAAGCCTTTTTCGTTTGCGGCGGACACGCCCTTTTGCCCCTCCGTTTCGTGCTGGATCACCTACACAAATTCGGAAACGCACAAGATTATCCGCGAAAACTTGCACCGCTCGCCGCTTTTTTCTGGGCGCATAAAAGGGGCAGGCCCCCGCTATTGCCCTTCTATAGAAGACAAGGTTAAGCGATTTGCCGAAAGAGAGCGCCATCAGCTTTTTATTGAGCCCGAAGGCCTTGAAACGGAAGAAATGTACATTAACGGGCTTTCTTCTTCCCTTCCGGAGGATGTGCAAGATGATTTTGTGCGCACAATTGCTGGCTTGCAGGAGGCTGTAATCACCCGTCCCGCCTACGCTGTTGAATATGACTTTATCAATCCTATTCAGCTTACTTCATCGCTTGAAACAAAGAGGATTCGCGGGTTATTCACAGCGGGGCAGATTAACGGCACTTCTGGCTATGAGGAAGCGGGCGGGCAAGGCATTGTTGCGGGGATTAACGCCGCTCTATATGCTCGCTCAGTTAAGGAAGGCCGCGTTGACTTTTTAGGCGCGGGGCTGTACGAGCCTTTTGTGCTTTCGCGCTCCGATGCGTATATAGGTGTGCTGATTGACGACCTCGTAACGCTTGGCACGAATGAGCCTTACAGGATGTTTACAGCCCGCGCGGAATACCGCTTGCGCTTGCGGCACGACACAGCCGATGAGCGCCTCACCGAAAAGGCGGTTGCCGTTGGCTTGCAAAAGGCGGACGCGCTGCAGCGGCTCAAAGCAAAGGTTGCAGCCAAAAGTGAGATAATTGAGCTTCTTTTTAACGCTAAAGTGCCTTCCTTTAGTAATTGTGATGAATCGATTAAAGCTAAAATAGATGAGGACTCCCCACTTTGGAAGCACAGCGGAAAGAGCCTTGCACAAGCGCTTCGTGACCCGCTCATTCCCCAAGAGGAAGCCTTGCAGCTTTTTCCGCAAATTTCCTCCTATAGCAAGGAGATAACGGAGGCAGCAATACTAGAAATACGCTATGAGCACTATATCCGCTCGCAGGACAGGCACGTTGAGCGGCTAAGGAAGATGGAAGGCGTTAAAATACCTGCCTCCTTTGACTACGACGCTATGACAGGCCTTTCCGCAGAATCCAGATTTAAGCTAAAGGAAGTGCAGCCTGCAACGCTGGGGCAGGCTTCGCGCATTTCTGGCATTAGGCAGTCTGATGTTATGCTTTTAATGCTACAGTTGAGGTGAGCGGTCAATAGGTTTTATCTAAATTTTTTCATCTTGCTTTTTATTGCTAAAACTCAAATTTTGTGCTACATTAAAGTATACATGAAGGATGCAAAATCTATTGGAAACAATAGGGCTAAAATAATTAAAGTTGCGCTCTTCATTTTAGGGATAGCACTTATGCTTTTCGGCATTTTTTCAGGTGACTGCCGTAGCCTTTTTATAAAGGCTATTTTTGTTTGCATGGAGTGTGCGGGTATTGGCTAAGCGCGCACTAATCCAGGCAGGAACTACAGTCGCGTGCAACCCTGCCATTTGGAACTTTTTTTCGGGCACTGTTTCCAAAAGCCCGCTTAAAAATGCTTGCGTTCCAGGCTTAAACTGCTATTCTTGCCCTTCGGCTATAGGCTCATGTCCGCTTGGAGCCTTGCAAGTTTCGCTTGCATCCGGGCGCCTTCCTTTTTTTGCAGCAGGCTTCCTTGTGGTTACGGGGCTTTTAGGGGGTCGCGCTATTTGCGGCTTTTTATGCCCCTTTGGCTTTTTTCAAGAAATTTTAGCGTGGATTTCAGAAAAACTTAAAAAGCTTTTTAATGGCAAAAGCGATGCGGAAAAACTAGCCTCGTTAAGCGCAAATTTTAGCATGAGCCTGCCTGTACGCGTTTTAAGGCTTTTTAAGTATTTTTTGCTTGCAGTTTTTGTTGCCCTACTGCCTATTGCAGCCTATCTTTCCAAGGGATTTTCTTCCCCCTATTTTTGCGCGTATATTTGTCCTGCAGGCACTCTTGAAGCGGGTATTCCGCTTGTTATTGCAAATGAGGCTCTACGCTCTGCGGCGGGGCTTCTTTTTAGCTGGAAGGCTGCGCTTCTTGCAGTCTTTGTTGTTTGGTCATGTTTTACATTCCGCCCATTTTGCAAGTATGTTTGCCCGCTTGGGGCAATATATTCTTTTTTTAACAAGTCTTCGTATTTTGGCATACAGGTTGATGCTGCAAAATGCACCGGTTGCGGGGACTGTGTAGCTTCTTGCAAAATGAATGCAAGAGCTATAAACAGCGTTGAATGCATACGCTGTGAGGAATGCGCTTCTAGTTGCACGCATGGAGCGATTTATATTCGTGGCCTGCGCAAGGAAAAGGAAAGGCAGCCTGCCATGTTCCTTTATAATGATGCTAGATGAGGAGAGTCCTGTGAAATTTAGCCCTGCTTGGCGTAAAAAAGCTATTTTTTCAATCTTAGCCCTTGCCCTCCTTTGTTCCGCGCAAGAAGTCCTCTTTGGGCAAGGCAGGGCAATAAGGCAGGGAAACGCCGCACCTGACTTTTCCGTCAAGATGACAGACGGCAAAACGCGATCCCTTTCTTCGTTACGCGGCAAACCGGTTATGCTTCATTTTTGGGCTACATGGTGCCCGCCCTGCGTTCGCGAGCTTCCAATGATTGCGCAAGCGGCTAAATCGTATTCTAGGCAGCTTGAAGTCTTTGCAATAAGCGTGGGCGAACCTCTTGCGACCGTTACAGCCTATCTTGCGCGGCAGGGCGGCACGCTTACTTCTTTTGTTTCAGGCTATGACGAAACGGGTCAAACCGCCTTGCTTTATGGCATGACCGCCATTCCCATGACTATCTTTATTGATAAGGCAGGAATTATAACTTCAGTTCATTTAGGCGCCTTTGATAGCAACTCCCTTGAGGCGGCTATTAAAAGCGCGCTTGGTACTTAAAAAGGCTAAAAAACTTTTAAGGAGTTTCATATGAAAAAAGAAGGAAATACGCAAGTTGCTGAAACGGGCGCAAGTGCTTCAAGGCGGCTTGTAATTACAGCGGCTCTTGGCGCCCTTACCGTTTTCTTAGGTCTTACGCGGCTAGGGCTTTTGCCGTGGGTTTCGGGAGCATCCCTTTCAATTATGCACATTCCCGTCATTATAGGCGCTGTTCTGGAAGGTCCTCTTGTAGGTGCTGGAATAGGCGCAATATTCGGCGTGTTTTCCTTAATACAATCGAATATGTCACCCGCTGGCATTGTTGACATGGCTTTTAGAAACCCGCTCGTATCTATAGTCCCCAGAGTGCTTTTCCCAATTGTAGCATGGCTAGTCTACCGAGGCCTTTCTATCCTGTTTGGAAAGCTGCATGGAAAGCTAAAGTACGCCGCAGTGCCTGTTGCTTCATTTATAGGAAGCTTATGCCACACGGGGGTTGTCCTCTTTGCGCTAGCAATTGCCGTGCCTGCAGAAGCCCTGCTTGGAGGCGCAGCCGATGCCACTGTCGCTGGCGTGTTACTCGCAATTTTTGTTGCAAACGGCATCCCTGAAGCTATTGCGGCTGCTGTCTTTGTTTCTGCCATTGTTTCCATTTGGACAGGAATAAGCTCAAGGAACCGCTCACGAATTTCAGGACGTTAACTTGAACGCGGAGTGCATTTATTTTTGACACCGTGATACACTCATTTTAGCAGCGGAGCGTATGACCTATTCACAACCTTCGGATCTTTCTATTGTAGCCTGTCCTGGTGGCGAGCTTTTTGCTGATGACACAATTCATCACTTGAATGCAATATACCGGCGCAGGTTTAAGCAAAAAACTGACTTTCTTGCAAAGCGCTACGGTCGGGGCGCTTCTGAGCTTATCAAGGATGTGAATTTCTACAGTGACATACAAACATCCGATATTTGCGTAAAGGGCGGCGCTGACACATACCGCCCGCCGCGGTTTAAGGTAAAAGCTAAGTTTACCTGGTTTATGAACGGGGAGTTCAAAACCGAAATCCTTGAAACAATAAGGGGCAAGGATGTCTTTATTTTTCAGGATGCTGAAAATCACCGCCAACTTTCGCTCAACAACGGCAAAAACAATGGTGTTCTTTCTGTAAATGATCACATAATGTGCTTGCTTGTAACCATCGACTCTGTGCGGCACGCGGGAGCAAGATGCATAAGCCTTGTTTTGCCAGCCTATCCATATAGCCGCCAGCACAAAAAAAAGGGGCGAGAGGGCTTAACCGCAAGCCTTCTCGCTCATTTATATGAAGACCTAGGCGTTAGCCAAATAATTACACTTGATATTCATTCGCGCGAAATTGAAAACGCCTTTTCTTCAGCTAGAATAGAAAACCTGCACGCTAGCTACCAGATTATTAGGGAGCTTTCTAAAATAGTAGATCTTTCTAGCAACAACGATGATTTTGTTGTTGTTGCGCCCGACACAGGTGCTGTTGACCGCAACAAGTTTTATGCAAACGGGCTTAAAAGGCCACTCGCCATGCTTTATAAGGAAAGGGATTACTCTATTGTTTCGCAAAGCGGTAGCTCATCCAATATTAAAAGCATTAAGCTTTTAGGCGATGTTGCAGGCAAGGTTGTCCTTATGGCTGATGACATGCTTGACACAGGCGGAACTCTTTTAAAAGCTATGGAATTCCTTAAAGAAAAGGGTGCCACAAAGGTAATTGCCGCCATCAGCTTGCCGTTTTTTACAGGAGACGCTATAAGGCTTTTTAGTGAAGCTTACGAAAAGGGATTGTTTTACAGGATAATAGGCACTAACGCTGTTTACCACGAAGAGCTTTTGCAAAAAGAATGGTATATAAGCACTAGCGTAAGTGGGCTTTTTGCGCAAGTTATTTCCCGTCTTCATCATAACCAGTCTTTAAGCGATCTTTTGGATAATCGCAGCGTGATTGATAAGCTTATAACGGCATCAACCGCTGCCGCAAGCGAAAAAAGGCAGGATACGCGGGCCCAGCCAAGCCTAACCACTGCAGATACTTGAGTAAAACCTTTAGCACAAGCCGTTAGCTTAAAAAACACCCGCAACATGAAGCATAACCTTAAAGCACTTGCCGTTGACATAGGCTCTTCTTCTGTCAAGGCGGCTGTTGTTTCCGTTGTAGGCGAGGTGCTAGCCACTTCTAGCGCGGGCATTGACCGCTCATCTTCTTTTCCTGAAATGTGGCTTAAAGCTATAAGGAATGCGCTTGCGACAGTCATTTCATCGGCTGACCTTTCCTCAAAGCGCAATGACCTTGATTCCATAATCATTTCAGGAGCAGGCCCCACGCTTGTAGCCATTGACAACTGCGGAAAGGCTATCGCCTGCCTTATGTGGAATGATCCTCTGCCTGCCGCCACTGACGGGCACGAGTTTCCTAAGGAGGCCGCGCGCTCCATTTTTTTTCCCCGAATAGCCGCCATGCCTAAAGTCTTTCCTGGTATTGAAAAAAAGGCGGCGCGCGTTTTTTCTGGCCCTGAGTTTGCAGTTTTTTCTCTTTGCGGCGGAGAATGCACGGTTTTGCCAGAAGCGCGCTACAGTTCTGCCTACTGGGATTCCTCCCTGGTTGAAGTGGCAGGCTTTAAGGCAGATGCCTTCCCGCCTTTTTGCGAACCAGGCTTTTGCGCGGGCGTTTTTAGGCAAAATGCTAGCCCTTATTCGCATATTTTTAGCGGATTGTTGCCAGAAGGCCTTGCTGTACGCGCCGCTCCTCCTGATTTTGTCGCAGCCCTTATTGGAACAGGCGCTATTGTACCAGGCAGGGCTTGCGACCGCGCGGGGACAAGCGAAGGGCTCAATATTTGTACATTTAAACCAATTTATGCTGAAGGGCTTAGAACACTACCCTCGCCCGCCCCGAATCTTTGGAACATCTCTTGTCTCTTTGAAGATACGGGAAAGGAGCTTAGCCACTTGCGCTCTATTGCGCCCGAATACGCCCATCTTTCATATGAAGAGATTTTCGCACAAATTGCCAAAAGCCCCATAATCACCCAGAAAGGACAAGCCGCCAACCCCGCAAGGGAACTTACAGAAAAAATTTGCCTTAAAGTAAAGGGTGGCATTGAAAAGCTAGAGGCTGCTACAAGCGTTCAAAGTGAATTTGTGCTTTCAGGCGGGCAAGCAAAAAGCAGCGCGTGGAACCAAATGAAAGCCGACATAACAGGCGCTGTCTTTTTGCTTACGCAAACGGAAAACGCTGAGCTTTTAGGCGATGCTATAATAGCCTTTTGCGCAGCCGACGAATATGCCTCATACAACGAAGCTTGCCGCACGATGATTCGCATACAGCGGCGCTTTGAGCCTAACGCTAAAAATGCAAGCCTTTATAGAGAAAAGTACAGTATACAGTGAAATTGCAAAGCACTCCCTTTAGCTGGTAGTTAGGAGCTTTTGCTTAAAAAAGCGCGCTGCTTTCAATAGCTTTCTGGGAATAAATACGAAAGCCTTGTATTTGTCTAGCCTTTCATTAAGCGGGGCGATTATTGCCTTTACGTTTTCGTCATAATTATTGATTACGTTTTCTGCCAAAGCCTCGTAGCTTTTTTGCACCTTGACCGTGCAATCAGCCTCTTTAAGCTTTTCGTTTACCATGCTTAGCACGTTTTGCTCGTATATTTCCATGGTTGAAGTTTCAAGGTACTTTTTGCGCGCGGCCTCTCCCATGCTTTTAAGCTTATCTGGGTTTTGGATAATGTCAGCAAAGGCGCGGGCTAAAGAGCGCGCGTCTCCTGTCTTTACAACATAGCCGCTTGAGCTGTCAACCAGGTATTTCGCGCCTACATTTTCGCTTACAACCAGCGCCTTTGCCATCATTGCGCCTTCAAGCACAACCAAGCCGCATGATTCATCCCGCGAGGCGAGCACAAGCACGTCCATTTGCCTAAAAAGCGCAAACTTTTCCTTTATATCTGTAATTTGACCAAGATACGTCATGAGCGCGTTTCGCTCTATCCTTTTTAAGAGCTTTTGGTCAAAGCTACTGCCTGGCAATTTTCCTGCAAAGTAGTAGCGCGCCTTTTTTTTAAGGCTTCGGGGCAGCATTTTAAATGCCTTGTAGCAAACATCAAAGGCCTTTATTTCTTGTATAGTCCCTATAGAAAATAAATTTATTTCGAGCTTAAGTGGCGCGCCTAGCTTGCAAGGATTGAGGATTGAGGATTGAGGATTGAGGATTGGGCGCCGCGTAAAAATAATC
>CAYYCW010000077.1:0-8036 GCA_964470435.1 uncultured Treponemataceae bacterium | reverse complement strand
AAGAAAAGCCTTATGTGGAATTGTCTTTGTCTTTAAGGAGTGGGAATGCAAGCAAAAAAAGTCATACACCAAAAGCCTTGTCCGCGCGTCCAAGTCTTGGACTACAAGGGCAATCATAAGCTCTGGTTTGGCTTAAATAATATCCCTACATTACAATCCCTTTCATTCTCACTTTCGGAGAACGACTTATCGGGCTCTTTTTCTTTGTCGTTCTTTCCCGATTTTGACGGAGCATCCCTTTTTGACAAAATAGACGTATTCGACATTGTAAAAATTTACGAGGATTACGCTGTAATAAGCTCTAACGGGGAAGCGGGCAGCGCTGATGTTTATCCCGTTTTTACAGGCATTATACACTCCAAAAAATACGCAGCTTCGGCGGGCGACAGCGGCGTTATGCGCAGAATGAGCGTAACAGGCACTGCCATAACGGGGCTAGTTAGCGAGTTTAAAATCTCCCTAGACGTTACCGCGCAAGCTGTAACCACGCTTGCAACGGCGGCGGAGCATATCAATAAAAGCCTAACAATTCAAAATAGCACATCGGGCGCGAAAGTAAAGGACATTATCCTTAATGTTTGGGAGACTTTTGTAGAGCTTTCAAGCGAGCATGGTGCGCCCGCTGTTTCAGAGTGCATTGCAGCGCTTTTAGGAGATGCAAGCGATTTTTTCGACATTGAAGATATAGAGATAGGCTACCCAATAGGCAACCTTCTTCAAGGCGAGGCGGAAATGAGCTTTATAGACATAATAGAAAGCCTTTTGCCAATTCCTTATTACGAAAAAACAGCGTATACAGATAAAACGGGCGCAATGAAAATAAGAATGCGCGAGTGCCCATTTTCGCCTTCTAACTGGAAAGCCTTATCTTGTATAGAAATAGACAATAGGCTAGTAAAATCCTTTGACCTTGAGGCAAGCGACAGCGAGGTTTATACGGTGTTTTATGCTTGGCTTGAAGGTAGCCCTATAAGCGAGCGCACATACCTTATTACGGGACTTTACGACAGCAAAGAGAACAAAATCCCGCAAGTGGATGAGGAAAAATTTAAAAAATACGGCTACAAGCCACTTTTTGCGCATTTTAGGGGATATTCCGAACCCGAAGGCGGGGACACTACAAGCGAGGAAGCTATGACAAACGCCACAGCTAACCTTGTAGAGTGGTTTTCTCATCTTGATGAAATGCCTAAAGGCTCTATAACGCTTGCTCTTACCTATAAGGACGGCAACGGCTTTATTATGCCAGGTGATAGAGTTTCATTCTTAGGCATGGAGTTTTACGTTGAAGGCATAAGCCATTCTTGGACATATAACGGAGGCGGCGAAATAAACTTAAGTGTTTCACGCGGCGGCGTTTATGATGAAAGCGGTGCTTGGAGCCGCGCAGAAAACATTACAAAGGTGGCACACGTAAAATGAAAGTTTTTGTCGAAAAGCGGCCATTGGCGCATTCACGAGAAGCTTTTAAAAACTCAAGCCCGATTGACGGAAGAATAGGCTTTTGGGCTTCGGTTATGGAAGTAAACCCTGAAAGCTGCACTTGCAATGTATTAGCGGATACCGGGCAAGAATTACATGGGCTGCGCGTTGCAAGCCTTGAATGGGTAAACGTAAGAGACGGCAAGCACTTGACAGGCGAGCGCAACTTGCCGCCCGTAGGCTCCTATGTTTTTTGCCTTATGCCTAACGGAGACATTGCAAGCGCATTTATTCTTTGCTCTGGATTTTTGCGGTCAGAGGCTGTGCATTCAGACTTTAAGGAAGAAGGCGAGGCCGCCGCAAACACACAAAAGCGGGTGGAATATTCAGGCTGGAATTATGAGCAAGACATAAGAACAGGCACAAAGCAATGGAAAAACAAAACAGATGAAGATGAGGCTGTCTCCCTTGTAATAGACCAAGAAGAGGAAGGCAACGAAACAGTCGAGCTTACAGTTCACGGCAATACAATAAAGATAACTAAAGAAGGCATATCAATAGAGACTTCAGAGGAGCTGGCCTTTTCCATTGACGGGGATGTGTCCATAAAGGGGCAAAATGTCACGGTAGAGGCTTCAAATCAGACAGAAATTAAAGGCGGCAGCGTTGTTATTGGCGGCACTGTAACGCCTAACGGCTTAGGCGCATTGTGCGGGGTTCCGTACTGCCTTTTTACAGGTGCGCCGCATTCTGGAGACACATCAATAGGAGCTTAAGGAGGTAACAATGGACGGGACAATATTAGGCACAGAAATAGCAAACATCGTAATGGATTCAAACGCAAGCGAAGAGATGAAAGCGCAAATATTAGAGACATGGCAAAAGATAGGGACAGCTATTGTTACCCATATCCAAACACAAAGCGTAATAACCGTTACGACTTCGGCAGGCACAGGAACAGCAATTATAGCCTAAGAGGGAAAAGATGGGCTCAATACGGGATTCACAGTGGAAAAAGTCTTATATGCTTGAGTTCTTAAAGAATGGCGAAGTGGAGGAATGCTTTACTTTTGCAGTGCCTCCAGAAAGTGAGGACTTTCAATTTCCGCAAAGAGTTTCAGAAACAAAGACTTTTTCAGGCTCTGTATTTGAAGATTACGGCAACGACACATACAAGATAGTATTGTCGGGCGCTACAATAAATGAAGAAAAAAAATACATATATAAAGGAAGTAAAGAAGCCGCGCAATACCTTACTGGCACAGAAGAGATTTTTAGCCTGCAGGAAATTATAAAAAACTGGAATGCAGACACATCAGATGCGGAAAAAAAAGTCTATCTTTACGACTTATCTAAAACAACTATCCAACAAGATAGCGCAACCGTTGCGGGTAGGAATTGGTGGCGCGTATTTATCACTAGCTTAAAAGTAAAGCGGGATAAGTCAAATCCGCATTCATTCAAGTACACGCTTGAAATGTCAGCTTGTGAGGAAGATGCGGCGGATGATAGTTCCGAGTTCCCCACAGCAAGCGAAATATCGGAAAGCGTAAACACTGAAACAGAATCCTTAAGCCCAAAACTCACGCTTATTAGCGACGCAGACGCAAGCCTACTTTCTGTACAGTCAGCTTCTTCTGAAATGGAGGCAGCATGGCAAACCGATTAACCGTATCAAGTGGACTTTCAGGCTCTATAGAGCGTATTTTAGGCGTTGCTGGAAGCGGCGCGTTTTATAACGCTGCTAAAAGCCTGCTTGAAGCCGTTGACGCGCTGCGTGAACTCTTTGATTCACAAACAGCGGGAGAGCTTAAAAGCAGCAAGATAGAGGCTACAAACAAATATACTATATCTTTTGAAGTCGGCGGCGGCAGCGTTATAAGCTCTCAAACTGTATTATGGAAAGAGCAAGCAACAAAGCCCGATGACCCTGTAAAAGATAGGTATTCTTTTGATGGCTGGTTTTTAGATGAAGCTTTAACGCAAGAATATGACTTTGCAACAAAAGTAACAAGCTCATTTACGCTTTACGCTAAGTGGACGCTAGTAACGGCAAAAATCACTTACAACGCGCTTAATAACAAGGCACTAACAACGCAATATGTAACAATAGGAGAATACGCTACACCAATAGAAAACCCTGAAAAGTCAGGCTATATCTTTTCTAGCTGGTGTACAAACGCCGCCTGCACAGTGCAGTTTGACTTTGAAGGCACAATAATCACGGGCGATATGGTGCTTTATGCTGCATGGGAAAAACTTTGTAGCGTGTTTTTCGATAGTCAAGGCGGCACTAAAGTTGATACACAGTCCATAAAGCAAGGCTCCCTTTGCTATTATCCGCTTACTCCAGAAAAAACAAATTATGTGTTTTTGTATTGGACGGACACTTACTATTACAACGAAGAAACAGGCTTAGCGGGATACGGCGCGGCTTTTGATTTTTCTACAAGCATAGAAGATGACATAACGCTTTACGCAGTTTATGAGCATGTTTCAAATACTCTTTCTTTTAACTCAATGAAAGGTAGCGATGTTGAAAGCCAAACTATCCCAGTAGGAGAGCTTGCAGAAAAACCCGAAAACCCAACGCGGGAAGGATACAGCTTTGTGCGCTGGACAACAGACGAAGATGGGACGGACGAGTTTTATTTTGATACTGCAATAATCCAAACTGATACAACGATATATGCAAATTGGCGCACAGTTTATGTAACAGTTTCTTTTGATAGTCAAGGAGGCACAGAGTTTACCTCACAGTCAATAGCCTATGGGGAAAAGGCGGTGTTTCCGGGTGTGCCTGAAAAAGAAGGCGCTACATTTTTACGGTGGAGCGTTTTGGAGGGTGAAGAATACACGGAGTATGACTTTTCGCAAGGGGTAAAGGCTAACCTCACTATTTACGCCGAGTGGAGATAAGAAAATGGCTTTTTCAGATGATGAAAGTGACATGATAATAGATTCTCTTGCAGAGCTTACAGAAAAAGCGTGTATGGCTGTAGCGCTTGCAAAAGAAAAGCAATCAAACACAAGGCAAGTAATTTACGCAGACGATGACGGCAACGACGCGCTTTTAACGGTTTACGGTTGGCGTTATCACTCGTGGAAAAGCGGCGACACTCTAGACCTATTAGCAAACAAGCACTTAGGAAGCCCGGACTATGCCGATATAATCGCCTATTTTAACGGCATTAAAAATGAGGCAGCAGTTAATGCGGGTGAAAAGATAAAGATACCCATTTTAACTCAAGACACAAAAAACGAGCGCAATAAGATTTATGCCGAACCAGAAAAGCAAGACAGTTACGGCGCAGACATTGAACTAGACGATGAAGGGGATTTTTCAGTAATTGGGGGAAGCTTTAAGACAATAAGCGGCAAAGATAATTTAGCTCAAGGGGTTTTTTTAAGGCTTGCCACAGCTACTGAAAAGCGCATAAGGCTTTCTACTTACGGCATACGCGCAGCTATAGGGGACGCTCTAGCGGTTGAAAGCTACCTAATAAGCGCAATAACGCAAACAGTACAGGCAGACCCCCGCATATCTTCTATAAAGGAAATTTCTGTGAAAGGGAGCGGGGATAAAATTTACATCACTATTTCTTGTGAAGATATAAACGGGGAGGCAAGCTCCTTTGAGGGGGAAGTATGAGCAAGATAAGGCGATACGATGAAATAATGCAGGCGGCAAAAGCAAACATGATAGCCCGCCAAGATAAGATTACAGACTTTAACGAGGGCTCCGTTGCTCACACTATCTTAGACACAATGGCAAGGCTTTTAGAGCGGGCATATATCGCTATAAGGCAAGGCTACAATGAAATGCTTCAAATAATGCCTTACTCCATTTTTGGAATGGAGAAAAAGTCGGGCGTAAAAGCTTCTGGCGTAGTTATCTTTAGCAGAGATAGCGCATTAAATGCGGTTTCTTCAATTCCTAAAGGCACTAAAGTGTCAGGCAGCGGGCTAACCTTTGAAACTACAGAAACAGGCACAATTCTAGCAGGGGAAACTAGTTCGGGCACAGTGGCTGTTTCTCCTGAAGATGTGGGAAGCGATTACAATATAAGCGCAGGCGTTATTTCAAGCATTGATACTACAGTGCCCGCAGACGTTGTTTCAGTTACTAACCCTTACGCTTTTACGGGCGGCACAGATGAAGAAACAGACGCAGAGTTTGAAGCTAGATTTGCGCTTTTTATGAACTCACTATCTGGCACAAACGCTTCGGCTGTAAAAAACGCAGCTTTAAGCGTAAACGCTGTGCGCAGTGTTTCTGTTTTAGACCACAAGCCGCCCGAAGATGATATTTATAACTTAAGTGTCTATATTGATGACGGCTCCGGTAGTGCAAGCGATGAAATAGTAGAAGAAGTGCGCATTGCAATAGAAGGCGATGGCACAGACGAAAATCCCGGCCACTTAGCGCCCGGCGTCAATATGCGCATTCTTACCCCTACACCGGTGCCCGTAAATGTAAAACTCACTGCGACTGTCTCTTCTGCAAACTCTGGAACTGCAAGCGCAGAAATTGAGGCAGAAATCCTTGAATACATAACCGCTTTAACCATAGGCGAATCGTGCTTTGTTGCAGAGATTATCGCGCGTGTTATGAATTTAACTTACGTTAAAAATGTATCCGTGTCCTTGCCTGCAGCGGATGTGTCAATATCTGGAAGCCAAATAGCACGCGCGGGCGATATTGATATATCGATTTTGGAGGAATAATGACTAATCCTATAGGGAACTTTATTAAAAGCGTATTTCCTTCAACAGTAAACAAAAGCGGCAAGGTTTTTACAGCGCTACTTGCAGACGGGGAAGGCGGCGGCGCAATTGAAGCTGCTTTTGAGGATTTAGAAGCAACAAGAGCAGCATGGCAAGACGCGCTAAATGCTTACTCACTTTTAGAAGAGCAAAACGAAAAGCTATTTGCTCTTATTTCGCTTTTGTCGCAATCGGACGTTTCCTCTGAAAGCGTTTATATGGAGCGAAACAAAATGCTTTTTGACGGCGCAAGGACAGCGAGAGCACCTTGGGGAAGCGTTTATGACGTAAAAGAGCTTTTTAAGGAGTTTTTTGGGATTGATGAAGTCTGGCTTATAAATAATTGCGCAAGCATTGATGAAAGCATTTTAACAGATGGAGACTTTGAAAACGAGGCGGCGGCATGGGTTCTTAATGGCGCGGAATTTTACCGTTATAAAGCTTTTTCAAACAATGTGTCTGTTCTTTTTGAAGAAGGTGGGACATTAAGCCAAGCAGTAGCTATAAGTGATACGGGCGCGTATTTTTTAAATTTTTTCTTAAAAGGAAGTGTCCGTGTAAGAGTAAAAAACAGCGCAGGGCTTTTTTGGCAGCCCGAAGAAAATAGCACAGGCGAATGGGTAGCAAGCGATACTTATTGGGAATTTGCAAGCGAGGAATGGGACAATAAGCAGCTATTCTTTGTGCTTAGCGATACAGACACAGTAATAATAGAGTTTGAAGCGCTTGAGGCAGACACTTTTGTTGATTACACAAGGCTTCACCTAAAAACAGGCTCTTCAATGTTTACGATTATAGCGGGTTTTGAAGGCGGCACATCCACAGATGAAACCGCTTCTTATGCGCCCGCTAAAGATGACTTTACAGAAAAAGAAGTTGCCTTTACTGGCACGGCGGTTGTAGGGCAACACATGACGCTATATTTGCAAGACATAAATTATGACGTGATGAGCTATATGGAAAGCTCATATATTTTTGGCTCTACAGGCATGAAAGCCCAAGAAGTAGCAAATACATTTTTAGACATTGTAAAGCCTGCAGGCGTTACAGCTTACATCGAAATACTAACAGCAGAAACTGAAGTTAGTGTCGCTGAAGAAGAGGAAGAAGAAAGCGAGGAAGAAAAAGAAAGCGAAGGAGAGGAAGAAAGCGGCAATGAAAATATAGAAACAAATTAAAAGGGAGGAAAAATATGGCTTATAACAAGCATGAATGGGAAAACGGCGAAATAATCACGGCAGACAAACTCAATAACATTGAGGAAGGTATCGCTGCAGCAGAAACAAAAGAAGCAGCCGAAACAAGAGAAATTACAGCAAGCGCAACAGCAAGCGTTGAAAACACTACAGGCGAGCCATCGGTTGACGTTACCGCAACAGGCGGCGTTTCTAATATTTCCTTTAACTTTGCCTTTAAGGGTATTAAAGGTGAAACAGGCGAAAAAGGAGACGCGGGCGAAAAGGGAGACGCGGGAAATACGCCGCTTTTGCAAAAAAGCGAGGAAGCTATACAAGTTTCTTATGATAATGGTGCAGAATGGCAAGACCTTATCTCGCTTAGCGAACTAAAAGGCGAAAAAGGAGATATAGGCGAAACGGGAGATGCGGGCACAGACGCTCCAGAAATTACCGCTTGCGAAATAAATATTACAGGCACAGTTATTACAGGCACTCTGTCTCTATCTAACGGGAGCGCTGTAGCCATTACAGGCACATACGCCGATAGCGAAAACGATAAGAAAGAAAATCCTGATGATGGCAGCGGTGAAGAATTCGAAGAAGGCGGCGGCGGCGAAACACCAGAAACACCAGAAACACCAGAAACACCAGAAACACCAGAAACACCAG
>CAYYCW010000076.1:0-8096 GCA_964470435.1 uncultured Treponemataceae bacterium | reverse complement strand
CGTAAAAAAATACTGCGAGTTTGGCGAGCGGCGGCTTGCAGCTGTAAAAGAAGAAATAGGAGAGATAGAGCGCGCCGCCTTTGACGCGCGGCCGCCTAGGGTTACCTTCGCGGAGATGATAGCCGCCGGCTATTTTGACGCAGGCGAGCTGCTTTACTACAACGGCGAAGGCTATTTTGAACTGACGGCGGAGGGCAAGGGGCGCTCCGCTGACGGCAGCCTAACCGACATTCACTCCGCAATTTCTGCCATAAAGGGACTAAAAGGCGGCAGGCTTAACGGCTGGGATTACTGGCAGGTTAAGCGCGGCTACGCTCTGGTGGGCATAAATGAGATACGGGCAAAATATCTTAAAGAGGTAAAGAATTACGGATAGATAACATAAAGCAAGTTCTGGCAAGGTCAATCGAAGACCTTATAAGGCATTCTTCCGAGTTGCAAAAGATTGAAGCACTTAAAACCAAACACAGAAAGAAATTGCATTTTATACCATACCGATACCGCATATTTGGCGGCATCTTGCAGTCAATGAACATCCAGTTTGGCAACTTCATAGAAAAGGTTATCTCCGAAGTGCTTAAAATAAGCCCCAACATTGAACTTATAGAGGAATATTCCGGCAACAAGCGCAATACTTTTGCCATTACCGCCGCATCCGAAGAAGCGATAGACAAGTATATTACTGCATGCCAAACTGAAAACTATAAAGAGGATGCGCTTAGGCAAAACTACTTAGCCCTAATTAGCAAAATAAGGGGCAACGAGGCGAAAGCCAATCTTCCTGCGAATCGCTTTATGCATGATGTGGATGTATTGTTCCGCAGAAAGTCAAGCAATACCTACTATTATGCTGAAATAAAGTATAACGATGACCACGATACGGGCAAATTTGTAGACATCAATAGAAAGTTGCTAAAGACTTTTGCTTGCATACAACGCGAGCTAGGAGTGGAAACGGAGCTGCGACCAATACTCTTTTACTTTACAAACAAGCGCATGAAGGGCAACATCTACCTGCCCGAAGACTTGTGCATTTACAGGGGCAAGCGCTTTTTTGATGAGTTTACATCGATTGACTATTCTCTCATGGACGAATATATCAGGAATATCAGCGAAAACCCCTACACCATAAAGAGCTTTGACGAGCTGTATAGCCGCATAGTCGGGGTTGGCTGGAAACCTAAGCTCTAATACCTCACATTCCACAAGAATAAGCCCTTTGCAGGGGCAGTTTCTCCTGCAAGGCACCTGTCACGACCTTCAATAACGCGGCTAAACTCAGCGGCACCTGCGCCTTTCTTTTCCAGGTCAAGGAGCGTGCCAAGCACAGTGCGCGCCATTTTCCACAAAAAAGCGTTTGCAGAAATTTCAAAGACGAGCTTATCTCCTTGCGGAAAAAAGGACGCGCCATAAAGATACCTAGACTTTGAATCGCTTTTATCCCCAGAAGCCGCAAAGGCAGAGCAGTCAAGCTCGCCATGCAAAAGGGAAGCCATTTCGTTTAGCCTTTGAACGCTAGGCCTGCGGAACAATGGCCAACAATGGGGCAGCTCGTGGGCTGGCGCTTGCGCGCCGCAATGCAAAAAATAGCGGTAAGTGCGCTCCCGCGCGTCAAAGCGGGCATTAAACCGCTCGTTTTCCTCTTCAGAGCGCAAAATGCGCACATCTTGTGGCAAAAGCGCGTTAATCGCCTGCACAAAGCGCGGCGCAGGTATTGAAGCTATATCAGTGTAAAAGTTAGCCACCTGCCCTACAGCGTGAACGCCTGAATCCGTTCTCCCTGAGCCTGTAAGTGGGATATGCGTTTTATGTATCTTTTTGAGGGCGGCTTCAATTACACCCTGCACAGTGCGCAAAGCACGATCCTTTCTGTCTTGGCGCTGCCATCCTGAAAAGCGAGTGCCATCATAAGAAAGCGTAAGCTTTATATTGCGCAATGGCGTTTAATCCTTTTCCTCCCCCAGTTCAGCCACAATGCGATCATAGAGATCCCTGGCGTGTTCAAGCAAGGGACCTGGCTTTTCTTTAGAGAACTTGCCAAGACCAAACATTTTAGCAATGGCTCGCCTTTGGCTCGCCATCAATTCCTTTCGCCTTTCAGGATCAGTTTTAGAGCCATACTTATACTCAAGAAGGGCTGTAAGATACAAAACACCGTCAAACCCATAGTTTTTATCCACATCAGGGCCAAAGGAAGCAAGACCCGATATCATCTCCTTGCCAGTTGTTTCAAGCTCCACAGCGCGACGATAAAAAAATAGGGCCTTGTGATAAAAAAGGGATGAAACATAAGCGTAGTTTTCGCCTGGAAACTTTCTATCCATGTCAGAAAAACTCCACGCTGCCCTAATAGAACAAAGCGCGCGTTTAATTGTAGGCGAAAACTTAAGCGGCACTTCTTCATAGCATAGCATTGCCATATAATACGAAGCTGCCCCTTCTTGAAGCCTTCTGTTTGTACTAAAGTCAAGAGGACCGCATAAGGCGGTTACTGACTTGTAGCGTGCTTGCATTTTTTCCTCTATATATTGAATGCTATCCTTGTCAATGGAGGTAAAGTCTTGTGGAAACGCCGCATAATAGCATTTTGGGCAAACAGTTATTGTGTATATTAGAGGAAAAATTTCACCATACTTTGTAGAAGGCTGGTAAAGCCTGCGCAACTCATCTGTCAAATTACCTGCAATTAGCCTGCCCCCACCGCTTTTAAGCTCTTCCTTATGAAAATGAGTGTCGCAAATTGGGCAGGTAATCTCTTCGCCTGAAAAATAAGTAATGCTCACAGGCTTGTCAGATGCTACCGTGTCCGAAGCTCTTCTTATTTTTACCATAATCTATCCCCAAAAATATTTAACCCGTTTTTTTGCTTTAATTCAAGCCTACATATATTTTATCTATTTTTTATACCTAAAACTTTAAGAGCTAATTTTAGCTGATAGATAGAAGCCGAAAGCTAATGCCTAAAAGCTAGTAGCTAATAGCTCCTCGCCCAGAAAATGTGTTTCTCACCCGACGGTTCTGTCACCTTAAGTCGTGTTATCTGCTGTTAAGTAATTGCGCAGCAAGAGCCAGTTATTCCTCGCTTCGCTCTATAATAAGCACAGAGGCTTCTTGAGGCTCAAGGGTTACAACAGAAAACTCATTTGGAATATTAACTCTAATATCAAGAGCATACCTACCTGCCCTTGTTATTCCTTCACATGAAACGAATAAAAGTGATGGATGAGGTCTCCACCTTGAAAGCTCAGGGGAAGGCCCGCTTATAACAAGGTTTGCCGTAGTGGTAGCGCTTTCTATTTCAAGGTCGCTCGCCAATGGACCGTATACAATGCTGACCTCTTCAAGGCTGCGCTGGGAAATTTCAGGTGAAACATATACGCGATAACTTATCCTTTCAGAATCTGAAAGCGAAACAAGGCTACTTGGAATAATGACAGCAACCGCGCCGTCAGCACTAGAGTTTAAGCCTGAAACACTTATAGGTTCCGTTTTAAGTTCAGAAAGCACTTCAATAGCTGCGCGCGGGCCTGAAACTTCAAGCGAAGAAGGATTGAGCACACAAGAATCAAAAGCATAGCCTTCTCCTGGAAAGCCTGTAAGCACAGGGGAAATCGGCAATATCTTTGACACTCTTTGTTCAAGCATTAGGGTAACCTCTGGTGGGTCCACTGTAACTTCAAGCATGTCAACCGCTGCAGCTGTCCCTGTTAGGCGAATCTTTACAGGCGCCGTGAACTCCCCTTCTTCCACAGCAAGGGAAGCGTCAATGTAGGAAATTACATCTTCTTCAAGGATTGAATAAATGCTGTTTCTTTCCCCGCGCAAAGAAACACGCACAGCGTCAAGGTAAGCAAGGGAAGGCGTAAGCGATTCGGTGTTTTCAACTTTTAATGGAACAAAGAATGTTTTACTTTCAAGGCTATTTATCCTAAAAAACAAGAATAAAAAGAGAGCGATAGCCAAGCAAATAACTTTTTCTGGCCAGTTATTGAGTAATAGCTTTCCAAAAAGCTCTTTCAAGTTTTTAAGCCTTTTCATGCCTTTTTTTCTTCATCTTCCGCACTTTCATGCGCCGAGCCAAGAAGCCTTTCTAGCTGCCGCGTAAGCTCTGCTGCTGAAAGATCGTAATGCAACTTTGAATCATAAGCTAAGCTCATTGCCCCTGTTTCTTCAGAGACAATTACAACAACGGCATCAGTTTGTTCCGCAATTCCAAGCGCCGCCCTATGCCTTGTGCCAAAAGACTTGCGGATATCCTGCTGTTCTGAAAGCGGAAGATAGCACGCCGCCGCAAGGATTGTGCCGCCATGTATTACAACAGCGCCGTCGTGAAGCGGCGTGTCATGGCCAAATATTGTAACAAGAAGCGCTGAAGATACGCGCGCGTCAAGGCGAGTTCCTGACTCTGATTCTACTATGTCTTTTAGGGTGTTTTTTCTTATAAAGATGACAAGCATTCCACGCTTGTAGCTTGCAAGCTTTTCAGCGCCTGCAACTACAGCGTCAATGTAGGAGCGCTTTGACCGTTTGCCCAGCTTTAGGAAGTCGTTTTGCCCAATTTTAATAAAGATTTTGCGAAGCTCAGGCTGAAACACTACAGCGCTGCCTAGCACAAGCCAAGGTGCTAGGATATTCAAAATCCATAAAAGGGTTTGAAGGCGCAAAATTACAGCGGAAGCGTAAACCGCCAAAAGGAAAACAATTCCCTTAAAAAGCTGCGCAGCTTGCGTTTTTACAAGGAGGCTGTATATGCTGTAAAGCAAAAAGGCAAGCACTAGAATGTCCAAAAAAGGATTTATTGAGAAATAAATGCTTTTTAGCCTTTCAAAAAAGATCATTAAGCTGAAAGCTCCTTGAGCACTGCAAGCATATCCTTTGTCTCCCTTACATCATGAACGCGAAGAATTGAAGCACCTCGCATTGCAGCAAACATTTCAGCTGCAAGCGTGCCCGCCAGTCTTTTCTCGGCATCCCTTCCTGTAATTTCTCCAATGCATGACTTCCTTGAAACACCAAGCATAACATGATAGCCTTTTGCGGCAAAAGTATCCATGTCGCGAATCAAGTTAAAGCTTTCCTTATATTCCTTTCCAAAGCCTATTCCCGGGTCAAGAATGATTTTTTCCCTTTTTATACCTAAGGCTTCTGCAGCTTTAGCCCTTTCAAGAAGATAGCGCAAAACGCTAGAAGGCTTTGCATCCATCTGCTTCCCAGATTGGCTTCCGCCATGCATCAGTATAACAGGAATGCCTGCCTTAGCGCAAATGGGGCCGAGTTCCGCATCATCTTCTAGTGCAGAAACATCATTGAGAATGTCAGCGCCTACTTCAAGGGCAGCCTTCATTACAGAGGCCTTGCGGGTGTCAATAGATATTGGAATGCTGCTGTATTTTCGGATTCCTTCTATTAGGGGGATAAGCCTTACCTGCTCTTCTTCAGCGTTTATGTATTTTGCGCCTGGTCTTGTGGATTCCGCTCCAATATCAAGGATGTCGCAACCTTCTTCTACAAGTGAAAGGGCACGCTCAACAGCGCAGCTTACATCAGCCTTGCTTCCAAAAGGAACCCTGCTTTTGTCCCAAAAGGAGTCAGGCGTTGAGTTTAGAATTCCTGCAATGTAAGATTGAAAAGGCGTGGAAAGAAGCTTGCCGCATGCAAGCTCAATCGGGCAAGGCATTCTAATATGGCAAGGAAGAGCGAAGAGAGCCTATAACGCTACTAGAATGCGCTTCAATGGAACGAAGGCGCATTACTTCAGCTGCTATATGCCTTGCAGACATTCCGGCGGCTTCTAGGATTTCTTGTCTTGTGCCGACAAGTCCAGCAAGACCTGCCTTTTTAGCGTCTTCGTTAAAAAGCTTTTCGGGGAATGCCAGCACGCTTACCCTAGCCTTAGGGTGAGCCAAGTGCAAAAGCCCTTTAAGGTATTCACCAATGCCCGCCGTCCTTATGCCGTCCTCCACTATTATAATGGAAGAATATGGGGAGGTAACTTTAAGGAAATATTCTTTATCCAGCGGCTTGATAAAGCGCAAGTTGTAAATGTCCGCTGCCAAGTCCTTTTTGGCAAGGATGTTCGACGCCTCTAAAACCTCCTTGAAAATGCCGCCCGTGCACACAATCAGCGCGTCAGAGCCTTCTTGTTCTGCAAAGACGCCTCGCCCCTCACGCGCGGGAAGCGAAAAGGAATGCAGCTCTTCAGGGCAAGAAGCCTTTGGATAGCGAATAATCACAGGCCCTTTTGCCTCTAACGCCCAGCTAAAAAGGACACGCATTTCCTCCGCGGAAGCTGGCGCCAAGATAGCAACGCCCGGCAGGGAGCGAAACATCGCAATATCAAAAACGCCCTGATGCGTTTCCCCATCCGCGGGCACAATCCCTGAGCGATCAAGGGCAAAAATAACGTGCAAACCCTGAAGGGCTGTATCATGTATAAGTTGGTCTACAGCACGCTGCATAAATGTGCTGTAAATTGCAACAACCGGGATAATTCCTTCAGTCGCAAGGCCTGCAGCAAACGTTACAGCGTGCTCTTCTGCAATTCCCACATCAAAGAATCTTTTAGGATACCTTTGGCTAAAGGCATAAAGGCCTGTTCCCTTTGGCATGGCAGCAGTTATCGCTACAAGATTATCTCGCGAAGCCGCTTCATCAAGCATAATGCCAGAAAAGGCTTCAGTAAAGCTTGTGCTTTCAGGCTTTTCAAGCTTGCCGTCCTCTTGGGAAAAGGGGCTTACTCCGTGAAACAGCACAGGATCGTTTTCAGCATAGCTAAATCCGCAACCCTTTTTTGTTACAACATGGACAACTACAGGGGATGACAGCTTTTTAACGCTAGAAAGCACCTTTTTTAGCTCAAGCGTTTTATGCCCGTCAAGGGGGCCGACATACTGAAAGCCCAAGTCACCAAATAGGTTGTCGCTAAGCAAAAACTTTTTGGCCGCGCGCTTTGTCCTGCTTAAAAGCGTGTAAAGCCTTTTACCCAAAAGTGGAATAGTTTGCACAAGGCGCTCTGTCCTAGACTTTAAGCTCTGGTAATCATCGCGCATGGCAAGCTTAGAAAGGTACTTTGAAACAGCGCCTGTGTTTCTGCTTATGGACATCTTATTGTCATTTAGAATAACGATGAGGTCTTCACCTCCCTCTCCAACGTTAGAAAGAGCCTCATAAACCATGCCGCCTGTCATAGCACCATCGCCAATTACGGCAATAACCTTTCCTGCATCCCCTTTAAGCCTTTTAGCCTTTAAAATTCCATAAGCTGCTGAAATTGAAGTGGAAGCGTGCCCCGTACCAAAAACATCATGCTCGCTTTCATCACGTCTAGGAAAGCCTGAAAGCCCTCCCCTTTGCCTAATTGTGCTAAAGCGGTCGTACCTTCCTGTAAGGAGCTTGTGAGCGTAGCACTGATGGCCAACATCCCAAACAATGCAGTCATCAGGGCTTGAAAATACAGAATGCAAGGCGATTGTAAGCTCTATCACACCAAGGTTGCTTGAAAGATGGCCACCATTGCGGCTAACGGTTTCTACAATCATCTTTCTTACTTCTTTGGCAAGAAGAGTTAGATCTTTATCCGAAAGGCTTTTTACAGATTGGGGAGAATCAATTTTAGGCAATATGGAAAAACTCACGGCAATTTACAAAAGTCTAAGCAAAATATTAAAAAAAAGACCGCAACGCATAACCGATCGCGGCCAAAAGCTAACAAATTTAACAGCAGGCTTATACCTACTTCTTTTTATGGCGGTTTCGTCTTAGCTTTTTTTTGCGCTTGTGCGTGGCAATTTTTTGCGCTTTCCTCTTTCTTCCGCAGGGCACGGCAAACCTCTCCTTTTATAAGTTACAAGTTTAGACAGTATGCAAAAAAATAAGGAAAAAGTCAAGTGGGGATGGTCAACCTATGTTAGCAAGGTCAAGCGCTTTAAGGTCGCTGCCTCGCTTAAAGCCATCTCTCATATCATTAATTAAATCTTCTTAACTGAGATCTTCTTAAAGGTGTGTACCTAGACTTTTCAGAATCAGGCACTCTAGTCCATCGCATAGTCTTTCCAAGTATTCCTGCCTTATCCAAAGAACCTCTTACTACAAGCTCC
>CAYYCW010000075.1:0-8190 GCA_964470435.1 uncultured Treponemataceae bacterium | reverse complement strand
TGAGCGAAACATGCTGCTTAAAGTGATAAGTATCCCTGTCAAGGCAAAGCTGCTCTAACATTCTGTGCGCAGCGTAAAGCACTGTGCCGCCCGGCGTTTCATATACGCCACGGCTTTTCATGCCAACGCAGCGGTTTTCGCAAATATCCGCAAGGCCCACACCGTTGCGGCTTCCTATGCGATTCACCTCAAGCATAAGATCTAGCGGATTAAGCTTTTTGCCGTTTACTGCAACGGGCACTCCCCTTTCAAAGTCGATTTGCACGTGCTCGCCCTTATCGGGTGCTTCTTCAGGTATGGTGGTGAGTTTCAGCATGCGCTTCCAGTCGGGCTCGTTCTCTGGCTTTTCTAGCTCAAGGCCCTCATGCGAAAGATGCCAGATGTTTTCGTCGCGGCTGTAGGAATCATCCTTCTTTACAGGAACTTCAAGGCCGCGTTCCTCAAGAAAGCGGATTTCAGCTTCGCGGCTATCCATATTCCAACGTTCATCGCGCCAAGCAGCAATAACGCGGATGTCGGGCGCGAATGCCTTTATCGTAAGCTCAAAGCGTACCTGGTCATTGCCCTTGCCCGTTGCGCCGTGGCAAATAGCGGCAGCCCCTTCTTGGCGCGCGTATTCAACAAGGATTTTTCCTATTAAAGGGCGCGCGGTAGATGTTCCCAAAAGGTAGCCGTCCTCATAGACGCAGGAAGCCTTTAGCGCAGGCCAAATGTAGTCTGTTATGTACTCCTCTCGCGCGTCAACAACGTAGCAGGCGGCTGCGCCCGTTTTAAGCGCACGCTCCTTTATCTTTTGCCAGTCATCCTGTTGGCCTAAGTCAACGCAGACAGCAATAACCTCGTAGTCGTAATTTTCTTTTAGCCAAGGAATAATAACAGTGGTGTCAAGGCCTCCAGAATAAGAGAGGATAACCTTTTCTTTAGGCACGCTAGCCCCCTTTTTATAAGGATTAATATTTTAAAACGAGCAACGCTATATTACAAAAAAAAGAGGGAGGAATGCAAGATGATTTAGGGCTAGTGTCCAGAACTGAGACTGGGTAAGCAGAACTTAGAAAGCGAACTGGGCACTTCAAGCGCGTGCAAAAACACAGCGCTTGAAGATGAAGATATTTCTAAAACTCGTAAGTCCAGGAAAGCGGGAAGCACACTTGGTTAAAGCCGTCTTGGTCAAATGCGACTTCAACTTCAAGAGAGAATGCCCCGAACCGCCCCGTGTCAAACTCAACGCCGGGCGCAACGGACAGAGCCCACTCCGCTTCATTGCCAAGCGTGTTCTGATCCGTAAGGGTGAGGAAAACAAGAAGCGGGTCCATCACGTTAAACTCGCCGTAAAGCGCGGCGTAAAGGTCGTAGTCGGAGGGCGCGCCATCAAATCCCAGACCAAAGTTGGTAAGAAAGTCAGCACCAACGGCAAACCTGTCTGCTTCGTAGGAAATGCTGGCATTCACCAAGTGATCACCGACAACGTCCATCAAGCCCTCGCCGTCACGGAAGCTGTAGCCCGCGTAGATTGAAAGCCCTTCAATAGGAAAGAAGGCAACAGATGCCCCTGCGCCCACCTTGCGCTCTCCTTCCACAACGTTGCTGTTTACAGCCGCGCCTACAGAAAATAGTTCCCCAAAGGCGTATTCCGCGCCAAAGCCAAACGCAAACTCTTCAAAAACATTGTCCTCGCCAAACTCGCTAAAAGGCATGGTAAAAGCAATCTTTAAGCCGTCCAGCGCGTCCATCACACCGCCGCCTACAAAGGCGACAGAAAGACCGCCGCTTCCCATCTTGCCGCCGCTAACGTTGTCATCCTCAACATACATGTATGAGCCCGCAAACTGGTAGTCCTCGCTAAGCCCGAACTCCAAAAAGCCGATTGGGCGGAATTTGGCGAACCAGTCAAAGTCATCCTGGCTGTAATAAAGGCGAGGCTTGTCTAATGTTGCCCCGCCGGACAAGTCAAAGCCGAAAATTATATCGACTCCAAGGTCAACGCGCTCTGAAGTCATTTCAATGATGACTTCGTCTTCGATCCCTGCGAATTCGGTACCGCCAGGACCAACATTTACAATATCGGAGCTTAATTCATTGGAAAAGGTGAACGCCACGTCCTGCGCAAGCGCAGGAGCAAGGCTGATGAAAAAAGCCGCGAAACCTAAGGCAAAGCGCTTAATGCAAACAGTGCCGCTAAACATACGGAAACCCTCCGTTACATTGAAAATTTAACAAGGCTTGTACCTTGTTAGCCTGGGTAAATAATAGCGTAAATTGTTATCTTTGTCTATCTTTTTTGCAAAAAAAATATAGACCATCCCTCAATCCTGCTTTGGAATGAAGTTGCGCTTTTAGCTTTTAGAAGCTGTTCCAATAAATGGGAACTGATTCCAGCAGCGGATTTTATGCAGCGTGATAAAAAGCGAGCTTTGGGAAAATCCCCCTTGACAGCTCAAAAGAAAAGCGCATATGTTGCCTTTGTGCATGTAACGGACGGCGGAGCCTTAGGTAGGAATGGCAGCGCCTGTGTGATCGGAGCAGCTAATGTGGACATCGGCGGCAGCTCAGTAGGATCCCTAAAGGCTGGGGACTCCAACCCGGGTCGCGTTAGAATTAGCTTAGGAGGAGTGGGCTTTAACATCGCGCGGAACATGGCCCTTTTAGGGCTCAATGTGCGCCTTGTTACGATCTTCGGCGGAGACGCAAGCGCCAAGGAGATAAAAGAGGCATGCACCAGGCTTGGCATAGACACGTCCCTTTCCGCAACAATGCCAAATGAGCGCACGCCGGCGTACCTTTTTATAGCCGATGAGCGAGGGGATATGGCCCTAGCGCTAAACGACATGGAAATTTACAGCCACCTAACCCCTGACGTTATAGCCGCAAGCATTGGCGCGCTGAACTCAAGCACCCTAATAGCAATAGACGCGAACATCTCTGCGGACACTATAGACTACATTGCACAACACTGCACCGCGCCGATCTTCGCAGACCCCGTTTCCGCCGCCAAGTGCGAGAGGCTTCTACCTGTGTTGGGCAAGCTGCACACACTAAAGCCCAATAAGATTGAAGCTGAGACCCTTTCCGGAGTGGAGATGCGGGGAACAGAAGCCTGCCGCAGAGCAGCGGAAAAGCTTTTAAAAACAGGGCTTGAGCGCGTATTTGTCACGCTTGGGGCAGATGGAGCGTACGCGGCAGAGCGCGGTGGCGCCGAGGTTTTCCTGCCCGCGCTCCCCGCGCGGGGCAAAAGCTCCACCGGCTGCGGGGACGCCTTCACAGCGGCCCTTGCTTTGGCCTGGCAAATGGGCCTTTCGCTTGAAAAGTCAGCCGCCGCCGGGCTTGCTGCCGCGTCAATCGCCATGGAAAGCGCGGAAACCGTAAACCCGCTCATGAGCAGAGAGCTCCTAAAAAAAAGAATGGAGGAAAATAGGCTATGAATAAGTACCTTGACATGTCGCCTGAAACAAAAGCCGCCCTTGACAGCAAGCAGCCAGTTGTCGCACTTGAATCAACCATCATCTCACACGGGATGCCCTATCCCCAGAACGTGGAAACAGCTCTGAACGTTGAGCAAATAGTCCGCGAGGGCGGGGCTGTTCCAGCAACAATAGCCGTGCTTGGCGGCCGCCTAAAGGCAGGGCTTTCGCCTGAAGAAATTGAGCGATTAGCCCGCAAGGGTCCCACTGTCAGCAAGGTAAGCCGACGCGACCTTCCCGTAATCGTGGCAAAAGGTATGGACGGCGCAACAACGGTGGCAGCGACAATGATAATCGCGCACATGGCAGGCATCCGCGTGTTTGCCACCGGCGGCATAGGCGGTGTCCACCGCGGCGCCGAAACCACAATGGACATTTCAGCCGACCTTGAGGAGCTTGCGCGCACGCCCGTTATGGTCATTTGCGCCGGGCCCAAAGGTATACTCGACCTAGAGCTAACCCTTGAGTACCTTGAGACGCGCGGCGTGCCAGTCATCGGCTACAACACGAAGGAACTGCCGGCCTTTTACACGCGGAAGTCAGGCTTTGCTGTTGACTACGAACTTGACAGCCCTGAGGAGCTTGCGCAGGCGTTCCTTGCCAAGCAAGACATGGTGCTTGGTGGAGGAATACTTGTCGCGAATCCCATACCAGAGGAGCACTCTATGAATCACGAGACGATAAGCCGCGCCATAGATGAGGCACTGAGTCAAGCTCGCTCTTTGGGTATTCGCGGCAAGGATACTACGCCCTTCCTCCTTGCCAAGATAAAGGACATAACAGGCGGCGACTCTCTTGAGGCTAACATACAGCTTGTCTGCAACAACGCGCGCCTTGCGGCGCAAACTGCACTCGCACTAAGCAAGCTAAGCTAGTAAGGCGCAACAAGGGGAATTTAGCCATTAGCGCATTGGGTAGAGCAAGAAGTTATTGTATGCGCGCGCTTTGCCTACTTTACACTAAAGTTGTTAGCTAAAAGCTGCTGTCTATAAGCATAGCATAACGTGGCTAAGTCAGGTATTTTTGTAAGTATAGGATTTGCCTTTATTGACTTGTTCAAAGCCATTGACAGAAAGCAATGCCCTCCTGACTCGGGCAGGTTAAGAGCTTACCCCCTCGCGGCAATCCTAAATGCCCCGCATTCCTTAAAACCGCTTTTTGCGTATGCATTCTGAGCTGCCTTGTTGCTGTTTTTTGCAAAGAGGACAGCGTTCTTTCCTTCAGCTGCGGAAAGCTTAGCAAGCTCAGACACCATAAAGGCGGCAATTCCCTTACCCCGTTCGGCAGGCAGAGTGTAAACACCGCCTATTTGATTCCAGCTCATTCCCTTGGCGTTTGTGCCCGCCTTTCCCAGCAGCTTGCCCGTGAGCGTATCGCAGCACGCTAGAATAGTTTGGCGGCGCAGCGCAGATTTTAGCCGCATTAGAGCTTTTTCGCTTGCAGTTTCATTATCTTGAATTTCTAGCTCTTCAGATTCATACGCAATTTGAAGCGGCAAAAGGGCGTCAGCGTCTTTTATTGAACAGGTATGCGCGGCGGCGCCATTTGAGGAATAAGCGCTTTCAGGGCAAGGCATTGCTTCTTCGGCAGCATTACGGAATCTGCGCATAAATATATAGTCGCTCTTGTTAAAGAAAATGCCGCCGCAAATACGCTCAAGGAAGCGGTTAGCCTCTCTTTCCCCCATAATGGAAGCGACTTTTTTTCCTTTAAAAAATGTGCGCAGTTTTTGTCTCCAAGTCTTGCTTTGCATAACCCGCGGCGGCAAGCAGTGCAAGACATTCCCCCTTATAGAAACAAAGAGTACGCCTGTTATTCTTGGCTCCGCTACTTTAGCAATATCTATAGGCGTTTCTGTTAACATAAAAAATTCGCTGCCTTTAGCTTCAGTATCTTTTTCAATGTTTAGAAGCTTAGCCTTAAACGCTACAAAGCGCTCGCTTAAATAAACACACATCCACTCGCGCTTTTTAATGAAAGATTCGCAAATTGCAAGATGGCTCTTTTCTATTGGGGCAATGCAAGTGTCCGCATAAGAAGGCGAGCGCGTTTTAGCGTGTGTTTTTACGCTTGCGGTAAAAGCACCCGAAAAAAGGCTAATGTTCACGCTTTAAGGCTTGAAATGTATTCAGCCGCGCTATGTGCGGCAACCGCTCCATCAGAAGCAGCTGTTATTATCTGGCGAAAGGGTTTTTTGCGTATGTCGCCTGCTGCAAAAATACCTGCAACGGATGTAGCCATGCTTTCGTCAGTAACAATATAGCCGCTTTCATCAAGTTCTATTGCGTTTGGCTTTAACGCGGTTACAAGCTCTGTTTGCGGAAGCATTCCTACAAAAATAAAGACAGCATCGCAGGCTAGCTCGCTGCGCTCCCCTGTATTTACGTTTTTAATGGAAAGAGCCGACACCGCGCCATCCGCTCCCTTTATTTCTTCAACCACAGTGTTAAAAACCGTTTTAATTGAAGGATTAGCCATCGCCCTTGCCGCAATAGCCTTTTGCGCCCTAAACGAAGGCTTTCTATGTATCATTATTACATTATCGGTAAGGCGCGAAAGGTATTCAGCTTCATCGCAAGCGGCGTCCCCGCCGCCGATAACAGCAATGCGTTTATTCCTAAAAAAGGGTCCGTCGCAGGCAGCGCAATAAGAAACGCCGCCGCCAAAGTATTCCTCTTCTCCAGGCACGCCTAACTTGCGGTGTTCAGCGCCTGTAGCGATGATTATCGCGCAAGCCCCTAACTTTTCGCCATCTTCAAGCAAGAGCGAAAACTCATTGCCTGCCTTTTCTATGCTTAAAACCTTGCCGCGCTTGAATGCCGCGCCAAAGTTTTCAGCCTGGCTTTTCATTGCAAGCGAAAAGTCAACACCGTTTACAGGCTGGGCAAAGCCAGGATAATTTTCAAGCATGTCGATGAATATTGCCTGGCCGCCTTCAGCCTTTTCTTCCAATACAAGGGCGCTCAAGTTTGAGCGCGCGGCATACTGCGCCGCGGTCATTCCCGCAACGCCTGCTCCTATTATAATAACGTCGTAAGTGTTTTCTAGATTGCGGTTTTCCATACAAAGCCCTCCTTAAAGCGACCAGTGTATAAGAAAACCGCCGTTAAGTCATCTGCCCCTTTAAGCGCAAAGGCTAAAAAGGGGCAAAGGGCTTTACTGTGCTGCAAGGGCAGCCATGGTAATGTAGTTGTATGGTTGATTAAAGTGGGGCAAGAAGAAAATGTCCAAGAGCTTTAGCTTGTCTATTGTAACGCCTTCTTCAATGGCAAGGGAGAACATGTGAATCCCCATAGAAACATCTTGATAAGAAGCCATTTGCGCGCCAACAATCCGCCTTGAGCTTTTTTCATATACAATGCGTAGTTTTACCGAAGGGTTTTCTGCTTTAATAAAGGCGGGCTTTTGCAAATCCTCGTAGTCAGTGTATTGCACTTCTATGCCCGCAGCCTTTGCGGCATTTAGGTTCAAGCCCGTTGAAACCATGTTGTAGCCGTAAATGCTTATGCCGTTGGAGCCCTGAACGCCCGCTGACTCAATCTTAGTGCCGCAAGCGTTGTGCGCCGCTACAATGCCGCTCCTTACAGCGTTGGTGGCAAGGGCTATGTAGGCAGGCGCCTTAAGCGCGTTGCTGTAAACAGTGGCGCAGTCGCCTATAGCGTAAACATCGGGAACGCTTGTCTCTTGTTGCAAGTTAACAAGAATAGCGCCATTATCGTGCAGCTTTAAGGCATCCTTTACAAACGCTGTGTTAGGTACAAAGCCTATTGCAAGGGCTACAAGCTCTGCGGGGTATTCTCCCTTGTTGGTTTGAATTTTTTTAACCTTGCCGCCTTCCCCCTTTAGTGTGGTAACAGTTTCGCTATAATGAAGTTCAATGCTGTGTTCCGCAAGCACCCTGTTCATATCTTGCGTAAACCACGAATCATAGTAATTAGGAAGGCAAGTGTCTTGAACGTCAAAAAGCATAGCGTTTTTACCGCGCCTTCTGACAGCTTCTGCTATTTCAACGCCGATATAGCCCGCACCCACAACAGCAACGTTTTTAATTTCTGGGTCATCAAGGGCGCGGTTAATGCGCTGCCCGTCCTGAAAAAGCTTAACAACGCTTACGTTTTCAAGATCAGTGCCTGAAATCTTAGGCACAATCGGCAGCGAGCCTGTAGCGATAATCAGCTTATCGTAAGTTTCTGTAATAGTAGCCCCGCTAGAATCCTTTGCAAAAACCTTTTTGGCAGCAAAGTCTATTTCGGTAACCTCAGTTTCCATATAAACTTTAGCGTGCTTTTGCTCAAAAATTCCTTGCGAACAATAAAAAAGCCCGTCAGTGCCATCAATCTGGCGACCCACCCAAAGCGCCGTGCCGCAACCCAAATAGCTTATGTTTGAATTGCGGTCGAAAATCACAACCTCGTTGTTGGGGTAGCTGTCAAGAATTGTGTTTGCTGCAGCAGTGCCAGCGTGGTTAGCGCCAATAAGCACAATTTTTGCCATTATTTACTCCTTAAAAGTATTAAGTTAGAATTTTATTGCGCTAACTATACAAATTAAGCGCACAACTGTAAATGCTTTTTCAAGTTTTTTTTATTTATATAAAAATATTTTTTGATTTTGGAAAGAAGCTTTTAGCTTGGTTTTGAGTTTTGAGTTTTGAGTTGAGTTCTCTTCTTCTTGCCAAACATATAGGCAAACCCTGCGCGAATGTCTACGCTCGTACTCGATCCAAAGC
>CAYYCW010000074.1:0-8220 GCA_964470435.1 uncultured Treponemataceae bacterium | reverse complement strand
GCAGTTTTGGGCGGGCGCACTTTGGGAGGACATTGACGTGATGGTTGTTGATATGCCGCCTGGCACAGGCGATGTTCCTTTGACCGTGTTCCAGTCCATTCCTGTGGATGGCATTGTTATAGCCACTTCCCCGCAAAGCCTTGTTTCTATGGTTGTAGAAAAGGCTGTAAACATGGCTTCGATGATGAACATTCCTGTCTTAGGCATTGTGGAAAACATGAGCTATATTGAATGCCCTGACTGCGGCAAAAAAATTGAAATTTTTAGCTCATCAAAGGAAGATGAAGCTATATCCAAAAAGCACGCAATACCGCTTCTTGCATCCCTTCCGTTTGTTCCCTCCCTTGCGCGCCTTTGCGATGAGGGAAAAATAGAAGAATTCGAAGGGGCGTGGCTTGAAAAAGCTGTAAAGGCAATTCTTGGCTAAACTTAAGCTTTTAAGTGGAAAGAAGGAACTCGTCTACCACCGCAAGAAGCTCTGAATATGTGGAAACTGTGCGTATTTCAGGATGCTCGAGCTTGACGTTTTCAGGCGCGCAAAAAAGAACGCCAACATCCGCCGTTTTAATCATGCCCAAGTCGTTGTAAGAATCACCTGCAGCCATAACCTTGACGTTCATGGAAGAAAAGGCTTCTACAGCGTTTTTTTTGCCGTCTTTTTTGCGCAGCTTGTATCCTGTAATACGCCCATCAGCGGCTATGTCTAAGTCATTGCAAAAAAGGGTAGGGTAGCCAAGCTTCTTCATAAGAGGCTTGGCAAATTGCGTAAAAGTGTCTGAAAGGATTACAAGCTGCGTTTTTTTGCGCAAGGATTCTACAAACTCAAAGGCGCCTTCAAGGGGATCAAGGGTAGAAATAACGCGTTGAATATCATCTATCTTAAAGTTGTGCGCATCAATAATAGAAAGCCTTTCGCGCATTAGCTTGTCATAGTTAGGCTCATCGCGCGTTGTTTTTTTTAACTCAGGTATGCCGGTAGCATCCGCAAAGGCAATCCATATTTCTGGGGCGAGCACTCCCTCAAGGTCAAGGCAGACTAGGTGCATAGGTTAAGCTCCTTTTTTCTTAACCTGAGATTAGCACTAAAAAAAAACTTACTCAAGGGGAGGATTAGGGAAAGCTTGAAGCTAGTGACTAAAAGCTAAAAGTTTCTACCCCCCTTCGCTAGGCATCTTTTCCAAGGCGAGCGCGTCAAGGAATCTTTCCATAAGGGCAAAGGCTTCGGGGGTAAGTGTTGAAGGTGCGTCTCGCTTTGTGTGCATGTCCTTCCAGGTTTGGGGAATTGCTGCTGCGCTTTCGCTCTTTTCTGCCCTTTTGTAAGAGGCAAGGACGCGCAAAAGCTTTTCGTGGCCTAAAACGGCTGTCTCTTCCATTAGTTTGGCAGCTTCTTCATGTGGAAGCACTGTGATAAGCTGTGCTGGAATACCTGCAGCAAAAAAGCCCGCGTTATCGCTATAGGGGGTTGGCAGCGTTAAAAAGCTATTCTGGCAGCTTTTTTGTGCAAGCGCGCGCGCCCTTTTGTAAAGTTCTTCCCTTTTTTGCACAAAGCTTGCATCCTTCTTGGCGTGATGTGATTCTTGGGTAGTGTCTATAGATGAAGAAGAAAGGATTAGGGTGTCTCCGCGCCCGCAAGCGTCAAATACAAAGATGTCGCTTTCAACAAAATGAAGCTTTTTTAGCTTTTTAAGCCCAAGTGCAAGCGCGTACGCCCCCTGAAAGCGCACACCGTTTTTGCCTGCCTCCTCTCCCTCCGAAAAGACAATTAGCACATTGTGATCCTTTTTTTCTAGAATACGCTCTGCAAGCGAGACAAGCTGAAAGCAAGCTGCGCTATTGTCGTTAGCGCCAGGCGAGGACGGCAAGCCATAGTTGTTTTCGCTTCTGTCATAGTGGGCTACAAGGGTTTTCATTCTAAAGAAGGGGTTGTAGGCGTCGCCTTCAAAGCGGACAATGATATGCTCCCTGCTTGCAAGTCGAACCATGGAAAAGGGAATACCTCGCGCCTTTAGAAGGGCTTCAAGGAAACGGCGCCTGTTAGTTTCTGCCGCGCAAAAAGCCTTAAAAAGCCCTTCCTCGCTTCCTCCTTGAAAGATGTTCATAGGTTAGTAAAATGCCCTTATTTTTTTTTAAGGATTATCGGCTTGAAACTTAAGGGCCTGTATTCTAAAATACCTGACGTTAAAACACGTTCAAGCTGGAGCTTTTTTGTGCCAAATCCCCCCCTGCACCGGGCAATAGACCGCGCGCTTTCAGAATACCCAATGATTGAGAAAGGAGACGCTATCCTTTTAGGCGCCTCTGGCGGAAAGGATTCAACTGCACTTGCAGAATACTTGTCAGCTTTAAGGAAAAGAAAAAATCCAATAGACTTTAAGGTAGAAGCGCTTCACATAAGCACAGAGTTTGAAAGCGCGCCTCCTGAAGGCTTGGGCTTTGGCGATGACAGGGCTGACGGCCGCGCGAATGCTGGATTTGAAAGTGTGAAAGGCCTTTTTGATCAGTGGGAAATACCTGTCCACGTTATAAGAGTTTCTGTGCTTGAGCGGCTTAAGCCTGGTAAAAAAATGAATTGCTGGTGGTGCTCCACGCAGCGCAGGACAGAACTGAATAGCTTTGCCATTGAGCGCGGCTTTAACAAGATTGCGCTAGGCCATCACCTTGATGATATCCTTGAAACCTTACTTATGAACGCGCTTGGAAAGGGTGAGCTTTCTACAATGCCGCCTGTGCTGCGCTACCAAAAGTATCCTGTTTCTGTTATACGCCCGCTTTGCTTTGCGGATACAGCTATGATTGTAGCGCACGCCAAAAACAACAATTGGTATGCTGCCACTTGCACTTGCGAATGGCAAAGCAACTCGCACAGGAGGGACGCACGTGAAAAGCTTAAAGCCCTTACCGCTGAAAGCTATGCAAAAAAGCTAATGCTTTTTGAAGCTCTGCGTAATGTAAGGGCTGAATATTTGCCTTAAAGGTTTTTTATTCCTTGTATAAGGCAATTGGCGCGAAGGTATCCGCCTTTAAGGAAGCGCCTCCTATAAGGCCGCCGTCAATGTCTGGCTTTGAAAGAAGGCCGGCGCAGTTTTCCGCCTTCATTGAGCCTCCGTACTGGATGAGCATTGCCTCTGCTGCTTCATTTCCGTACATGTCGGCGATTATGCTCCTGACAAAGGCGTGAATGTCCTGCGCGTCTTCAGGGGTTGCAACCTTGCCTGTACCTATTGCCCACACGGGTTCATACGCTATTGTTAGCCTTTTAAGGTCAGCCGCGCCAATGCCTTCAAGACATGAGCGCGTTTGCTCTTCGCAAACAGCCTTAGCTTTGCCCGCCTCCCTTTCTTCAAGGAGCTCCCCAATGCAAAGGATAACTTCAAGGCCGTATGAGAGCGCAAGCTTTATCTTTTTGTTTATAAGAGCGTCATCTTCCTTATAAATGTGCCGCCTTTCAGAGTGTCCCAATATTACCACCTGAACGCCCGCGTTTTTAAGCTGAATGACTGAAACCTCGCCTGTGTGCGCACCCTCTTCTTCAAAGCCCATGTTTTGCGCGCCTAAAAGGATATTGGAGCCCTTAATGACTTCTGCCACTGCCGAAAGCGCTGTAAACGAAGGCGCTATCATGTACTTGTGCGCGCCACCTTTAAGCGCAGCTACAAGTTCTTGCGCAAGGCTTTTAGCCTCTTCTATGGTTTTGTGCATTTTCCAGTTGCCTGCAATAAAGTATCCTCTCATAAATTCCCCCTAGGTTATTTTAGAATACAATAGCAAAGAAAGAAGCTGCCTTTCAACGCAGGAAGCTTAAGGTAAAAAAAATTGTTGTGAATGCAGTGCAAATTGCACTAAAATTGTTAATGTCTAGCTTAAATTCAGGAAGTAAAGCGCATGGAAATTCTAGAAAGATTGAAAGATGCGGGCGTTGTGCCCGTTGTGGTGCTTGATGACGCTAAGGATGCTGTTCCTACAGCAAAGGCTATGCTTGAAGGCGGCATTGATGTAATGGAGATAACATTTCGCACAGAGGCTGCGGCAGAGTCCATCAAGGCTGTGTCAGAGGGGTGCCCTGAAATGCTTGTAGGCGCGGGCACTGTCCTCAACCTTGAGCAGTGCAAGGAAGCTATTTCTTTAGGGGCTAAGTTTATTGTCTCACCTGGCTTTGATGAGGAAATAGCTAAGTTTTGCCTTGACAGCAACGTGCCAGTAGCCCCCGGCTGCGTTACCCCCACAGAAATTATGGAAGCGTTAAAGCTTGGTCTTTCTGTGCTTAAATTTTTCCCCGCCAGCGTTTACGGCGGCATTAACGCGCTAAAAGCCCTTTCAGCGCCATTTGCAAGCGTGAGCTTTATTCCCACAGGTGGGGTAAACGCAGCAAACCTTGCAGAGTTTATACGCGCCCCCTTTGTGCACGCTGTGGGCGGAAGCTGGGTTTGCGCTAAAGAAGACATTTCAGCAGGCAACTTTGAAAAAATCACTTCTCTTTGCAAAGAAGCTCGCCACACCCTTTTAGGCTTTGAAGCCATTTTTTACGGCGTTGGAGATGAAAGCCTTATAGGAAAACTTGCTGAAACTCTTGGCTCGCCTGTAAGGATTGCAGAAAACCTAACGCTATCTTCCCAAGCGGCTAAGCTTATTCACTCGAATGGTTTAGCCAAGCAAAGCTGCATAGTTGTGCTTGCCAATAGCGCAGGAATTGCCCTTTCGCATCTTGCAAGGTGCTCCATTGGCGTTGATGAAGAAAGCGTAGTCCGCAAAGGCGGCAAGGCGAGCTTAGCGCGCTTAAAGGAAGACATCTCTAGCTTGCCGGTTTATCTTGTTCAAAAATAACGATTTAAGAATACTCTAGTTAACAAATCATAAAGTTCAGGTTTTAACATTTGGATATATTATGCTGCGCTTGCGCCCATTTGGGAATGAGCGCTTGTTCATCAGCGGACTTGTAGCGGGCAAGGGGATGGGCAGATAACTGTTGCAGTCGAGGGCTGCTTGCTTATGCTACAGCACTCAGTTATCAGTTATCCTTGCCGTTTGCAAAAAAAACAAGTAACTTAAATTACATGGCTATACCTGAATTTCCTGCATCAATTCCTATTACGCCTGAAGTTTTATCGGAGCTAAACGGCTTCTTTATGCCCCTCATGGACGGCATTTCAGAGTTTACTTTTACAGGCCTTTACTTGTTTAGAAGCAAGTACAATTACAGGCTTTCTGTAAGCGGCGGTGCCCTTTTAATCTTTAGCGAGCGAGGCGGTAAAACCTACTTTACAATTCCAGACGCATTTCCGCCAAGCGATGTCCTTGACTTTCTTCTTAAAGAATATGACGAGTGGAAGCTGATTTCCCCCTCGCTCCTTGAGCGCGAAAAGGAGTTTTTTGAAAAGCTTGCCGCGCAGGGCTTTTCCATAACCGCGGACAGGGGCAACTTTGACTACCTGTATAACCGCACAGACCTTGCAAACCTTTCAGGCAAGGCGTTCCACAAGAAGAAAAACCACGTGAACACCTTTATAAAGACGTACAAAACTATACGCTGCGAGAATCTTTCTCAAGATAACATTTCAGCGGCACGCGAAGTGCTTGACGCGTGGTTTGCCGCCCAAAAGGATCCTGCAAACACTGACTATAAGCAAGCGATAGAAGCCCTTGAAGCCTTTGACATCCTTGACGTGCAAGGCTTTGTAGTCTTTGCGGATGACATTCCTGCTGCCTGGTGCCTTTCTGATTTTTCAGCCAATGGCACAATCGTTACAGTCCACTTTGAAAAGGCCAGGCCAGGCATGCCAGGGGCCTTTCAGTATGTAAACTACGCCTTTGCCCGCTCCCTTCCAGAAACCGTGCTATTGATTAACCGCGAGCAAGACTTAGGCGACGAGGGTCTAAGGCAGGCAAAGATGACTTATCGGCCTTGCGGCTTTGTAAAAAAGTACGCCGCAAAGCGCGAGCAGTAAAGGCGCGTTACCCTTTGACAGGAAAGCTTCTTATTTAATGTCAGGGTTGTCTAGGTCGAGCGTGCCTGCAACCGCAAAGTTTTCCTTTTTCATGTCGTTGATAATTATGCGCACGGATGCGGGCTTTGCGTTTAGGCTTTCGCAAATTGCTTGCGTTACCCGCCTTGCCAGTTCGCGCTTTTGCTCTACCGTGCGCCCTTCCCTAAGACTTATTGTAACGATTGGCATATTTACCCCAAAAAGCAAGTTGTTGGAATGCTTTCATTATAGCAGCTCCCTTAGCCTTGAGCAACGAGTATTTTTGAGGATTTAGTTAATGGCTATTAACAGTTACAAGCTGGTAGCTAAAATGCCGCTCGCCCAATCCAGTGCGCGATAAGGCAGGCGCGGACGGCAGCACGGGCTTAGCCCTTAGCTCCCCCAATGATCGCAAGAGCATCTTCCAACGTGAAGGCTGTAAAGTCTGGGATAACAACGTCTGCGTAGCGAGCGACAACTTCGGCGGGGTTTGTCGTCGCAAGCCCTACCATCTTCATACGTGCGCTTTTGCCAGAGATAAGGCCGCTTATGGAGTCCTCAAAGACCAGGCAGCTTGAGGCGGGGACGCCTAATCCTTTCGCCGCAACAAGGTAAGGGTCAGGGGCGGGCTTGCTTTCAGGGAACATTTCAGCTGTAAAGACTTTATCGAACATTCCTTTAAGCTCAGGCAGCTTATTGTATACGCTTTTCATCTTCTTTTCATTGGAGCTTGTAACAACAGCGGTCATCCAGCCGCCTTGCGCGAGGGCGGCAAAAAACTCCTTAAAGCCCGCAATGTAGGGCATCTCCATCTTTGACTCAAAGTTATCCATAAGGGCGGCAATTTCCTTTAGCGTTTTGGCGGTAGCGTCGGCAAAAAAGTCAGCCAAAATGCGCTTTAACGTTTTGCCCTTTACCTTCGCTCCGAAGCCCGGATGCCTTAAGTATTGCCTGCCAATCATGTCCCAAAAAAGGGTATACTGGCCTTCAGTGTCAATAATCACGCCGTCAAGGTCAAAGAGGGCGGCGGGTGAGAAGGCTGCGTTGAATGCCATATTGAGCATCCTAATAGCGAAATGGGGCCTCTGTCAACAAAGGGGGATTACCGCCTTGCCCGCGCTCAAATCGTTCGCCAAGAGCCTTAGCGCTGAAATAAAAACGGCGACCCCTATTACGGAAGCCGCCGCCCGTCTTAGCTATAAGCTAAAAGCCAGGCCATCTGCTTGCCTCGTTGGTTGTCAAAGCGTCAAAGTTCCCGCAGCGAGCTTCAAGCGTATCCCGCAGCGAGCTTCAAGCGTATCGCACCTACATTGTTGGAAAGAATCGAGTCGCGATTGTTTGGAAGAATTGAGTCTCGATTGTTTAAAGAATCGAGTTGCGTTTGTTCGAAAGAATCGGACAAGCATTGTGGCGATTGATCGGCCATCAATCTAGACTAGATGGGTGTCTAATCAATAGCGATTGATCGACCTTATAGCTCTTAACTAACGGCTTCTAGCTAACAGATAAGCGCGATTATTGCCGTAAATAATAGGCAGAAAGCTGCTGGAATATGGAAAGGATAGTTTTTGCACACGGGCTAGGGCAGTCCCCCTCAAGCTGGAATAGTGTTATTTCGCGCATGAAGGAGAAAAAAAGCGATTTTTCCCCAATGCCCCTAAGCCTTTTTGCAATGCTTGAAGGGCAAAGCCCAACATACGAAAACCTCTATGGCGCCTTTGCAAAATGCCTTGGAAACATTGACGGCACCTTTCACTTGTGCGGCATTTCCTTAGGCGGCATCCTTTCCCTAAATTATACAATCGACTTTCCTAAAAAGGTAATGTCATTGGCACTTATAGGAACGCCGCCCAAGACGCCTAGGGCGCTTTTTTTACTTCAAAATGTAATTTTCGCTCTTTTGCCCAAATCCTTCTTCTCTTCTATTGATAAGAGTCTTGGCAAAGATGGCGTGCTTAGCTTTCTTTCTTCTATGAAGGGCTTAAACTTTAGCGAAGGCGCAAAAGGCATTTCTTGCCCCGTGCTAATTGCTTGTGGCGAAAGTGATAGGGCAAATATTAAATCGGTGCGGCATCTTAATAAAAATATTGGCGGTTCAACTCTAAAAGTGATCAAAGGAGCAGGCCACGATGTGTGCAAGGACTCCCCTGAAAGGCTTGCGGATGCATTACTTGAGTTTTTTGTATAAAATGAAGTAGCCTGTCAGTGAAATATATGCGTGGTGTGCTAAACTTTGTATTATTTTGTGTTAAAGGGAAGA
>CAYYCW010000073.1:0-8234 GCA_964470435.1 uncultured Treponemataceae bacterium | reverse complement strand
GCGCGGACAAGCTCAAGGCGCGCGCGCGAAAGCTTTGCAGATATTTCCGTCGCGCTTGAAGGAAAGATTGGGCAGTCGTGGTAAAAGCGGCTAAAGGCTTTTGCAAGGCTGTAAAGAAAGGCGGCAACAAAGCTAGGGTCCCTGTTTTCCGCCGCGCGGGCGCAGGCTCCCGAAAAGGCAGCAAGAGCCTTTACAAGCTCCCATTCGGCTGTGTGCTGCAATAGCGAGCAGTCTAAGGCCGCCTCACGGAAGGAAGCAGCCGCTTCATCTTCTTCAAAGCGCTTTAGTATAGAAGAAATGCGCGCGCCCATGTATTGAAGATAAGGTCCTGTGTTCCCGTTAAATGAAAGCGACTCTTTAGGGTTAAAGAGCATATCCTTTGACGGGCTCACTTGCAAAAGGTAGTAGTGCAGCGCGCCAAGCGCTATTTTTTCGGCCGTGCCTTCAGGGTCGGTAAGCGCCCCATCTCGCTCCTTTTCGCGAATTTCTGCAAGCGCGCCCTCGCGCAGGCTGTCCAGGAGGTCATCGCCGTCTACCACGGTGCCCTCTCGGCTTTTCATTTTGCCTTCGGGCAAGTTTACCATACCGTAAGAAAGATGATAGAGGCGCTCCGCCCACTCAAAGCCCAGCAGTTTTAGTATATAGAACAAAACCCTAAAGTGGTGCTGCTGCTCGCTGCCCACAACGTAAATCATTGTGTCAAAAGGCCAGTCAACATGGCGCGAAATTGCTGTGCCTATGTCTTGCGTAATGTAAACCGACGTGCCGTCGCTGCGCAGCAAAACCTTCTTGTCGGCTTTAAGGTCGGGATCAAGCGCAGAAAGGTCAGCGCAGACTGAGTCATCATCAGCCTTAAAGAAAATGCCGCGCTTTAAGCCTTCAAGTACTTCCTCCTTGCCTTTAAGATACGTTTCGCTTTCAAAGTAGATTTTGTCAAAAGAAACGCCCGTGCGCTTGTAGGTTTGCATCATGCCATCGAGTGCCCAAGCATTCATCTTTTTCCATAGCGCGAGCGTTGCCTCGTCCCCTGCTTCCCAAAGGCGCAAAAGCTCCTTTGCTTCGGTATCAGCCTTTTCAGGGTTTTCTGTGCTATACTCGTTAAACTTAACGTAGCAGTCGCCCACAAAGCGGTCGCTTTTTACGCCTAACTCGGCGGGCTCCTTTCCATCAAAGAACTTATTGTACGCAAGCATCGATTTGCAAATGTGGACTCCCCTGTCGTTTATGATGTTCACCTTAAAAACTTCCGCTCCGCAAAACTGCAAAACGCGAGATAAACTCTCCCCCAAAGCGTCGTTGCGCAAGTGGCCAAGATGAAGCGGCTTGTTTGTGTTAGGGCTTGAAAACTCTAGCATAATGCGCCGCCCCTCCAATAAAGGCTTTCCATTAGCGTTTAGCGGCTTTCCGTATTCCGCTCCTTTTGCGGCAATCTCACAAAGCACGCGGCTTGCAAAGTCCGCCTTTGGAATAAAGATATTTACATATGGACCAACAGCGGCAATTCTAGCTTGAGGAAAAGATGCCGCAAGCCGCGGGGCGCATTCGGCAGCTATTGCAGCAGGCGAGCAGCGCAGCGCCTTTGCAAACGGGAACATCGGAAAGCCAATGTCTCCCATTTCAGGGTCAGGGGGAATTTCTGCTGCAAGAAGGCTAAGAGCATCATCTTGAGCAACTCCAGCCTCCGCAAGCGCGGCTGCAAGGCGCTTGCGCCAAAGCACTTTTTCGCTATCTATTGATGTGCAAAATGAAGCGTTTTCTTTCATTTAGAAAGACTATACCAAAGATCGCTTTATTGGCAAGGCTATCCAGTGTTGAGCGTTAACTTAGCACCCAGCACTCAAAGCTAAGAGCTCCAACTTCCATAAATCCCGCCAATTTATCATTGATTAAAAGTGCGCAACAGGATATTCTTACAGCATGAATGTTGTAAAATTGGGCTCTGCCATTTTGCGAGAAAAGGCTTTGCCTGTGGAACAAATTACGGACGAAATAAAGGCTCTTGCAGCTGAAATGATACGAACAATGTACAAGGAAGAGGGAGTGGGTCTTGCTGCTCCGCAGGTTGGAAAAAACATTAGAATGTTTGTAGCGGATGACGGAAGCGGGGCGCAAGTGTTTATCAATCCTCAAATTATAGGAACATCAGCTGAGCTTGCTGAAATGGAAGAAGGCTGCCTTAGCGTTCCAGGTGTTTACGAAAAGGTTAGCCGCCCTGCAAGCGTTAAAGTACAAGCGCAGGATGAAAACGGCAAGAGGCGCGTTATAGACGCGCGCGGTTACCTTGCCCGCATTATACAGCACGAGTATGACCATCTTGAAGGCATTCTCTTTATAGATAAGCTTGCCAACGAAAAAAGGGAGCGCATTGAGCGCGCCTTTCAAAGAAAGGCTAAAAAGCTTGCGCAAAAAAAGGCTCACGCGCAAAAGTCTTGAATGCTTAAAGCTCTTTTTGCAGGAAGCCCACAGTGCGCAGAGCCTTCCCTTGAAAGCCTTTCAGAATGCGCTGAAATTGTAGGCATCCTTACAGCCCCTCCTGCCGCTAAAAAGCGATCTTCCGCGCTTATTCCTTCTGATATTGAAACAGCTGCAAGAAAATTAAAGGAAGAAGGAAAGATTGCGCAGAGCGTGCCCGTCCTTTCCCCTGAAAAAATAACTGATACTGTCAGAGAAGAAATTGCAGCTCTAAAGCCTGATATTCTTATTTGCTTTGCGTACGGGAAAATATTTAGCGAAAAAACTCTTTCCCTTTTTCCAAAAGGGGCGTTCAACATTCACCCATCGCTCCTTCCGCGCTGGCGGGGGCCTTCACCCGTTCAAGCTGCAATCCTTGCCCGCGACAAGGAAACAGGCGTTACAATACAGCGCATGGCAGCTGAAGTAGACGCGGGCGATATAGCAGCGCAAGCCACTGTTGCGCTTGACGGCACGGAAAACGCAAGTGAGCTTCTTGAGCGTCTTTCCATTCTTGCTGCGTCAATGTTGCCGCAGGTGATTTCTTCTATAGAAAACGGAACGCTTAAATGCACGCCCCAGTCTGGCGAGCCTGTGTTTTGCCGCCTAATTGAAAAAAAAGATGGGGAGATAGACTGGAACGCAAGCGCTGAAGAAATAGATGCAAGGGTTAGAGCTTTTTCCCCCTGGCCCGGCGCATTTACAAGGCTTAGCAATGGGAAAGGCGTTTTGTTTATACGGAAGGCAAAAGTGTACCAGGGTGAGGATTCCTTCCCTAAAGGAAGCGCAGGCGCTGTCCACGCTTCAAAAAGCGGCATATTTGTGCGCTGCGGCAGCGGCATTCTTTCTATAGAAAGGCTTCAAAGGGAAACAAAGGCTGAAATGGATTTTGCAGCTTTTTTTAACGGCAACAAGGGATTTTTTCTAGAACAATTTAACTGTGTAGGATAAATTTCATGGTTTTTTTTACCTCTAACGCAAAGGTAATTATTATTACAACACTTGCAGTCGTGCTTCTTATGACAGTGGCGTTTTTAATTGTGTTTTCCATAACACTTAAAGGCGGGGATGAGGTAATGGTTCCTCAGCTTGAAGGTAGGGCTATTGTAGATGCCCTTATTGAAATGCAAGAAAAGGAGCTTTACCCACGAATACAGCTTAGCTACTCAAGCGACTCTGCCGAAACAGGCAGGGTTTTAGAGCAAGAGCCAAAGGCAGGCTCAATCGTAAAGGCTGGAAGGCGCATTTCCCTTGTTGTAAGCCGCGGCTCTTCTACAGATCAGGTAGATAACTTTACAGGCCAAAACATTGACAATGTGCGGAAATCCTTGCAAGCTCTTGCTGCAAGCGGCAATGGACCAACTCTTTCTATTATGGAACCTGTTATGTATAGGGAAAGCGCAGAGCCTGCAGGCACAATACTTGAGCAAAGCCCCGCGCCAGGCACTGTTATAACGGAGCCAATTCAAGTTTCCTTTGTTGTAAGCTCAGGGGTAGACTCAACCCTAGTGTCCGTGCCGCTACTTGAAGGCAAGGCAATCGCGGAGCTTATTTCAATTATGCAGGATGCCGAGCTTAGCTTTAGCTTTAGAGCGACTAGCCAAGGCGGGGCAGAAGCGGGCACAGTTATTTCGCAAAGTCCGCAAGCAAGGACACAGGCGCCAAAGTTTAGCGCTGTGGACTCTGTAATTGCAATGCCACCCGCGTCGAGAAGCGGCTATGTGTACGGCATTTTTAGTGAAGAGCTTCCGCGTTATAGGGAACCTTTCCAAGTTACGGTTGACATTGTTTCGCCTTCAGGTAGAAGGCAGCGCTATCTTTCAATGCAGCATATGGGCGGCATTTTTTCCTTTCCTTACGCCCTTGACGAGGGGAGCATGATCTCACTTACTGTGCGTGATAGGGAATACGGTACCTACGATATTTCGCCAGCAATATCCTCTTCGCCTGAAGAGTCTTCTTATGTAGAAGAGAGAGAAGAACAGGAAGAATACAGCCTCGACTATTTCGATAATCTCTTCTAGCCGGCCTCAAGATGCCGTCTTTAGGCTGATAAAATACAGTAGCTAGCTCCGCTTGAGGGTAGTGCTCTCCAATATAGGGATGCGTCTTTTCGCTTCTTAAAGCAGACACTTTGCGCCCTACTACAGGCAGGAATTGCCGCTCTTGTTATTGAAAATTAAAAGAATTGACTATTGAAGAATGACTGGGCTAAAATAGAATGCATGAAAATAAAGTATCGCTTGTTTTCTATTGCAGTTATTGCATCCATTGTAGCTTGTATAGGCGCAGAAATTATAGCATTTTTTGTAATTCCTTCTGACATTCCTTCTGCTGCAAGATTTTTGTCAGGGTTATTGTTTCCTTTGGGAACAATTGTATTTTTCCCTGTCTACAGAAAGCTGGATGTTCAGCTTTCCATCGATATAAAAGATGCAGATGAGCAGAGACTGCTTTCTGAATTGGTTAAAACCAGATGGCTTTCCATGTGGTCGGTAATATACTTCTTTGTGCAGACAGTTATATTCTTTATACCCTATTCTGTTATTATTAGATCCATTTTTGGCTTTGGACGTGAAATGACAGTCTATGCGGTTTTAGCCCTTTCTGTAGGGTTTTTAGCAGCAGCGGCAGTATATGTTTTTGGTGATAGGGCTGTTTCTGCTGCTATTACTGAGCAAGACATTACAATGTACCCTATGGCACTCAGAGACAGTCATCACTTTAAAGAGCGCCTTATTGTGCCTTCAGTTACAACGATTATGGGTTCTGTAATAACGCTAGGTTCAGGGCTTTTTTCTTTATTGCACCTGTTTCCAGACAATGAAACTTTAAGGTTTTCGCAGTTTATTTACCGTATTGCTCCTTTTTGCATTGTTTACCTATTGCCTATGTTTGTGCTTATGGTGTTTTGGGCGCGCAACGCCGCAGTCCTTTATTCTTCCGTTGCAACGCAGCTTGATGCAATGCTTTCCGACGAAAAAAACCTCACCGAAAGAATTACAATTTCTTCTATTGATGAGGTGGCAACCATTGCCACGCGCGTAAACGAGTTTACCCGCATTATGCAGCGCAGCATGGCTGAACTGCAGCTAAGCATAAGACAGCAAATTGAAACGCTTAAAAGATTATTCGAAGCAATAGGCACCGCGGACGACTGTTCAGAAAGGATAAATGAGGTGCTTAAAAGGGCGGCAGGTGTTACTGAGCTTTCAGAAAAAAGCGTTAATTCTGTAGTTGAAGGCATGGGCAGGATGACAGAGCAAGTCTCCAATATGGCGGAAAAAAGCCGTGAGCAAGTAAGCAATGCTGAAATGTCTGCAAAACTTACGCGGGATATGCTTGCGCAAAGCACTACTATTTCCGTTGCAATTCGTGAAGTTGCTGAAAGCTCTCGTAACCTGACTAGCGTTTTTGCTGAAAACGAGCGTTCTGTTTCCGTTGTTGCGGAAACTATAGATAACGTTGCAAGGCGCTCTGAAAGCCTTCAAGAAATAAACACAGCTATTGCGGAAATTGCAGCTATGACAAACCTCCTTGCAATGAATGCGGCTATTGAAGCGGCGCATGCAGGAGACGCGGGCGCGGGCTTTAGCGTTGTTGCCGACGAGATTAGGCAGCTTGCAGAGCGCACTGCGGCTTACACCAAGACAAACCGGCAAACGCTTAAGGCGACAATAGAAGATATTACTGCTACAACGCAAGCTTCTGCAAGGACAAGAAAGTCTGTGGATGATATGCGGCAAGCGCTTTCTACTGTTGAAGAGCGAATAGAAGATATTTCGGGACAAGCTGAAATGCAAGCTTCGGCGCAAAAAAGCCTTTCTATGAGCCTTGCAGTTTCAACGGAAAGCTCCAATTTGGCTTCCAAGTACATGAAGGAGCTTGAAGATAGCCGCGACAGCATGGGGAGAGCAATCGATTCCCTTCAAGAGTATTTTAAAATGCTTTTAGAGAATATTCAGCTTATTGCAGAGCAAGACAAGGCTATAGTAGCGGCCATTGATCAAGCTTTACAGGCAGGCAAGGTAGTGCGGAAAATAAGCGCTGATACTGCAGCCTTGAGCAATAGCTTTACTACTGGGGTAGTTAAGGATCAAGACTTGTAGCTAATTTCTCCTGTATTTGCTAAAATATCAGTATGGAAAGAATAGCTAGCTTTGCAGTAGATCACCTTAATTTGCTGCCCGGTCTTTATGTTTCAAGGCGCGACATGCGCGAAGGCTGTGTTGTTACCACCTTTGACTTGCGCATAACAGCGCCAAACAGGGAACCTGTCATTGATAGTCCAGCGCTTCACACAATAGAGCACTTGGGCGCCACTTGGCTTAGAAATAGCGAGGCAAAGGACGCTGTTGTATACTTTGGCCCTATGGGCTGCAGAACAGGTTGTTATCTTGTAATGTTTGGCAACCTAAACCCTGAAGATGCTTATAGCCTTGTGCTTTCTATGTGCGAGTTTATCATAGGCTTTTCGGGGGAAATACCTGGCGCCAAGCCTGAAGAGTGTGGCAATTACCTTGAACAAAATTTAAGCATGGCAAAGCATTATATAGAAAAATACAAAAATGAGCTTTTAGAGCACAGGAGATTTGTGTATCCATAAAAGCTTAATGCTAAGTGCTTAAAGTATAAATGCTGATTTAACTCCACTTGAAAATCAAAAGCAATACGCTATAATGCCGCGTAAATGGAACTTAGGGTTTTGAGGTATTTTTTAGCTGTTGCAAGGGAAGAGAGTATTTCTGCTGCTGCAGAAAGTGTGCATGTTTCGCAACCTGCTCTTTCAACACAGCTTAAAGCGCTTGAGGAGGAGCTTGGCAAAAAGCTTTTCTTAAGGCACAAGAAGGGAACGCGCAAGATTGCCTTAACGGAAGAAGGCTTAATACTTCAAAAGCGCGCCGAAGAAATTATGGCCCTTGTGCTAAAGACAGAAAAGGAAATTCGCCTTTCAGCTGACGTCATTGCAGGCGATATTTACATAAGCGCGGGCGAAACTGATGCTATACGATTTTTTGCAAAGGCGTTTAAGGAGCTTTCTTCCAAGCATCCTGAAATTCGCTTTCATGTTTCTAGCGGAAACTATTCGCACGTTATTGAGCAACTAGGGCGTGGCCTTGCCGACTTAGGCCTCCTTTATGGCGCGGTAGATTCATCAGAATACGAAGCTGTTGAAATACCTGTAAAGGAAGTTTACGGTGTCTTTATGCGCAAGGACTCCCCGCTTGCAAACAAGGCGTATGTCTCGCCTGACGATTTGCGAGGCCTTCCTCTTATTATTTCAGCGCAAGACTACAGCGGCAGCCAAAACCTAATCTGGAAGATGGGCGGCGGCAAGGAGGGCTTTAACGTTGTGGCAACCTACAACCTAATTTACAATGCAACGCTCCTTGTTGAAGAAGGTGTAGGCTACGCTGTTTGCTTTGACAAGCTAATAAACACCTCAGGCAAAAGTGCGCTTTGCTTTAAGCCATTTTACCCTGAAATATCGATATCGCCCCTTCTTGTGTGGAAAAAGTTTCGCCCTCTTTCAAAGGCGGCTGCCGCCTTCCTCAACTTTCTTTTGATCATTTGGGAAATTGAAAAAAAATGAGGTACCTCACCTTGCTGGGGAGAGACACATCTACTGGGTGAGAAGCTATAAGCTATGTTCCTAAAGCTTAAAGCCTGTGGGGGGATAAAGCAATGAGCTATGGGTGCCGGTTACTTCTCAAATCTTTTTTAAGGAAGAATTTCTCCAGCTAAAGGCAAAGTACAAGCAAAATATAAAAAAAATAGCAAAA
>CAYYCW010000072.1:0-8245 GCA_964470435.1 uncultured Treponemataceae bacterium | reverse complement strand
CAGACGCGCTTACAAACCGCTGGCACAAGATGCATCCGCACGCGCTTTTTCCTCAATATGAAAGAAGCATCTACATCGATTCAAACATAGACGTTAAAACAGGATTCCTCTTTGAAGAAATTAAAAAGCGCGAAAACGCTTGCCTTCTTGCGCCTATTCATGCCGACTGCAGCTGCATTTACAAGGAAATTAAGCGCTGCCTAAGAGAAGAAAAGGAAATAAAAGAAAATACAGAAAAGATAAGACAACTGCTAAAAGGCGCGCGCTTTCCTAAAAACTATGGCCTTACAGAAAATAGCATTCTTTACCGCGCACACAACAACGAAAGCATTATTAGCCTTATGAATGAGTGGTGGAGCATTCTTAGAGCGCTTTCGCACAGGGATCAGCTTTCACTCTCTTTTCTTCTGTGGAAGAGGGGCATCAATGTATCTAAAATAGCGCTTCCTAACGCGAGGCATGACGCGCTCAACTTTCACTTTTACAGGGACCTTTTGCGGAATGCAGAGTTAAGCGAATAGGGCAGCTTAAGGCTGTCAATATACAAAGCTATGCCATCAAAACAACCCCTTGTAACAGTGATGATTCCCGTATTTAACCAAGAAATGTTCATACGCGATGCTGTCTTTTCGGCGCTTGCCCAAGACTATCCGCGCCTTGAAGTTATAGTATCCGATGACTGTTCTACAGATAGGACAGCTCAAATCCTTTTAGAAATGCAAAAAAACGATACCCGGCTTAAAGTCTTTTCAAACAAAGCTAACATAGGCCGCGTTGCAAATTACAGAAAGCTTCTATATAAATACGCGGCGGGCGAGTGGGTTATAAACCTTGACGGTGACGATTTTTTTACAGACAGTTCCTTTTTAAGCCGCTTTGTCGCTGCCACCGAGCTATGCCCAGAGGCAGTTATTGTATTTGGCGACATGATTATGGGAGAGGGAAGAGCCGTTAAAAGGAAAAAAAATAAGATGAGTTCAACTACGCGCGTTCTTGACGGCACCAGCTATATCCTTTCCTGGCCGCGTGCTAATCCTAAAATACAGCATGCTTCTTGCATATACAAGAGAAGTAGCGCACTCAAGCTGGGCTTTTATTCTAAAGACATTGTAAGCTCTGACTATGAATCCATTTTTAGGCTTGCGATAAAGAATAAAATCATCTATTGTCCAGGAGAGATGGCTCGCTGGAGGAGTCATGAAAACAACGTTTCAAAAAACATGAGCGTTAAAGAAAAACTCATCAATTTAAGTCTATTTAATTCAGTGGAAAGCTTTGCGCTCACATATCTTCCCGCAGTCAACAAAAAGAAATGGCGCAAATGGAAGGAGCGGAACATCAGGCGAAAAATCTATGTTGACACGCTCGGTTTTGCGCTAAAAAAAGACAAACGCAGTTTTAAGCAGTATTCAAATGCACTCAAAAAAACGCCGTGCCGGCGCTTGCTGGACCGTGTGCGCTTTTCGCCAATTACATATATAAAAATTGCGCGGAAAAAGGTGGCACGGAGCTTAAAAGCAATGTAAGTGCAACGTAAAAGTATTTACCCTTTTTGAAAGCCGTATAGCTTTCAGATTTTAACTAAAGACACCTCTACGTGTATAGGGGGTTCTCCCAGGTGAAGCGTGCAGATTAAAAATTCATTAAAATGATGCTATTCAAGTAAATTCCATTTGCTAAAGCTTGGAGAGTGGCTTAAAATATACTGGAATAACAACAAAAGGAGTGTGTATGAAGCACAAGGTTTTTGCTATTTTTTTGGCTTTAGTTTTTGTTATTGCCATTTCATCTTGCCTCGCGCCGCCGCCTCCAGCGCCTGCGCCTGCTCCACCGGCGAGAGGTCCTGCAGGTCCTCGCGGTCCAGGAGGTAGGGGTCCTGGAGGAGGTCCTGGACCTAGAAGCTTTGAAGGCGGCACTGCAATTTATTCTGAAGCTTTAAGGTAATTTTTATGAAAAGGCCGGAAGTTTTATTCTTCTGGCCTTTTTTATATAGCCTTTTAGTGCTTAATGAAAAAAAAAGATCTCTTTACTGCCACAATATACGCAATGCATGACTTTGTGAAAGCTATGAGCTTGAGTGATGAAAGGCGAAGACAGGTATTTGTCGTTTTTTCATCTGGCAATTCAATTATAATTCTGACAGTAATAATGCAATTTTTAACATTGCACGCGGGATTAGATTAAACGCTTGACTTCAATTCCTGATAGCTTTTCTTCCTATTATGCGAGTCTTTTCCATGAACGCTGGGAAAAGCTTGCAAGCGCTCTTTTAGCTGAAGAGCCTAAGGTTGCTTTTTCCCAAGGGCTTTTGAAGCCTTATTACATGAGCGCTGCAAGCATAGCGGCGGCAAGGGCGCTTTTACCTGTTGGTTACAGCAGCTTTTGCGACAATGCTTGCATTCTTGACATGTGCGCAGCACCTGGCGGAAAAACGCTTGTTCTTGCCTCAATCATGGGGGAAGGTTGTACTCTTGTTGCAAATGAGCTTTCCGCTACAAGGCGCCGCCGCCTTGTAAATGTTTTAGATGAATACCTATTGCCTGAAAAGCGCCTTCATGTGCGCGTTACAGGCTTTGACGGCGCACGCTGGAGCAGACATCAAAGGGAATGTTTTGACTTTATTCTTCTTGATGCGCCGTGCTCTTCTGAGCGCCATGTGCTCTTTGACAAAAAAAGCCTTTCCCAGTGGAGCAAAGCTAGGGTAAAAAGCCTTGCAATAAGACAGTGGGCGCTTCTTTCAGGCGCGTGGCTTCTCCTTAAAAGAGGAGGAAGGCTCGTCTATTCTACTTGTGCCCTAACTTATGCAGAAAATTCAGGTGTGGTGGAGCGTCTTTTAAAAAAATACCCTGACAGCAAGCTTTATTTTCCGCCCAGCGGTTTTTTTTCTAACATTTCCATAAAAATGCAGAGCGAAGAATCTAGTTGCGGTGTTAGCATTTTTCCTGACAAGTCATGCGGAATTGGGCCTATGTTTTTTTCTGTGCTAGAAAAAGTTTAAAGTCTAGCGCTTTTAAGCTTAGTAATAGTCTTGTCAAATGTGTCGGCAAACGCCTTAATGTCCTTTGCGCTAAATTTCTTTGAACTTTCAGGCTTAAGCCCACAATTAGAAAGATTAAGCATAAAGTCTCTTATGGAAAGGCGCTCGCCAATGTTTTCCTTTGTGTAAAGAGTTCCCCTATCGTTAATCACTGTAAGCTTTTGCTCTACAAGGCGCTTTGCAAGAGGAATATCCCTTGTTATGACAATGTCTTCACTGGCAGCGTTAGCAGCTATATAGTTATCCGCCGCGTCTTTTTCGTTTCCCAGAACAACCATCTTGACGCTAAATTCTTTTGAAAAGGCTACAGGCCGATTTGCTGCAAAGACTACCGCTGCAGAAAGCCTTAAACCTGCGCGGCATATAATATCACGAATTGGTCTTGGGCAAGAATCAGCGTCAACCCAAAATACCATTAAACAACCTGATCAATTTTAGAAATCATTTTTAACGCAAGCGCTTCCATTTCATTAAGTTCAGATGTTTTATCGGCATTGGAATTTTTCATTCTTTCCTTAAAAAGCTCGTCAGTAATTAAAAGACCTGCAACAATTGCTATTTTAAGGGGATCAGCATTGCCTGTTACGTTTTCAATATGCTTGAGCATTATCTTGTAGTGATTGTACAAGACTTCAAGGTACTGATCTTTTTCGTCAGTTTGCAAAGCAAAAGAACAGCCAAGCAAATCTATTTGCAACAAACCTTCGTTGCCATTCATTAGTCAATTATTGCAATATTAAGCTAGAAATTAATACCCTTGATCGTTATTTTCTGAATACTGTTCATTGTTGGCAGAAATAACGGTGTCTTCAAACGCGCTAAGCTTGTTAAGGGCGCTTAAAATTCCTTCTTCAATTCTTCCCTGCTCTTCCTGGAAGTCTTGCACAGAAAGTTCAAGCTCGCTTATGCGTGCTTGCAAAGATTTAATTTGATCTTGCAACGATCTGTTTTCATCATTAATCCTACGATTTTCTTCAGTAAGGGAGGATATTCTCCAAACAGCTCTTTCCACTCGACCTTCTAGCTGTCGCACTTGTTCAATATTAAGCATATTTTAAGCTCCTAAAGCTTTTTTTGAAACGTCCACAACATGGCTAAACGCCTGTGGATCTTCAATCGCCATATTAGACAAAGCCTTGCGGTTAATAGTTACTCCGGCTTTTGCAAGGCCTTCAATAAACCTAGAGTAGCTAAGCCCCTCTGGGCGAACTGCAGCGTTTATTCGCACAATCCATAGCCTGCGCATGCTGCCCTTTCTGTCGCGGCGAGAAACGTAGGCGTGCTTAAGCGCCTTTGTTACAGCGTCCTTGGCAGCCTTGTAGTTTGTGCCCCTTCTTCCTCTAAAACCCTTTGCGAGCTTAAGTATCTTTTTGCGATGGTTTTTTCTTTTGCTTCCGTCTATTGCTCTTGGCATTTCTTTCCCCTAAATATAAGCGTTTTAGCCGTAAGGCAAAAACTTCCTTTTAACCTTTGCAGTATCAGCGGCTGAAAGAATGCCAGCCTTGCGCAAGTTTCTTTTTCGCTTTGCAGACTTTTTTGTAAGAATATGGCGCAGGTTCATTTTTTTATACTTTACCTTTCCAGAACCTGTAAGGGAAAACCTTTTAGCAGCACAACGCTTTGTTTTCATTTTTGGCATTTTTAGCACCTCACCTATTTTTTTGTCTTTGGAGCAAGCGTCATTGACATAAAGCGACCTTCCATAGAAGGCTGCTTTTCCACAGTGAACTCTGTATCAAGCCTTTCTATAACGCTATTCAAAACCTCATACCCACGATCAGTGTGCGCTAGTTCTCTTCCGCGAAAGCGCACTGTAACTTTTACCTTATCCCCATCCGCAAGAAATTCTTGAATATGCTTTGACTTAAAATCGAGGTCGTGGCTATCGATTTTAGGCTGCATCCTAATTTCCTTTAGAACCTGAAGCTTTTGCTTTTTTCTAGAATCGCGGAGCTTTTTTTCCATGTCAAAGCGATACTTTCCGTAATCTAGAATTTTGCACACGGGCGGATTAGCCTGCGGAGCAACTTCCACTAAGTCAAGGTCAGCTTGCTCTGCAATCTTTAGCGCCGTAAGAGTTGGAACAATACCCCTTTGTTCGCCGTTTTGATCAACTAGCCTAACCTCCCTTACGCGGATTTGTCCGTTAATCCGCAATCCCTTGCTATTATCCGCCAAAAAACCCCCTAATTATAAGCGCAAAATCCTTTCGCGCTTAACTAAAAAAATTATTGAAACAGAACTATAGCAAAAATTTTTTATAAGTGTCTATACCGAGTTTAAAAAAACTTTTACGTTAGCATTCTGATACCTAGCCGCCGATTATACTCTAACCTTTTTAACTAATTCAAGAGCCATAAGCGCTTATTAATGTTTCCCGCCTATTTCGATTTTCGTAACACAATAATTTCTTAAGGAAGATACTGTCTCGTGCCCGGAATAGGAAAAAGCCTTTAGCTAAAAACTAAAAGCGCTTTTAAGTTTTTTTGCCAACTTTCCGATAATCGCTTAAGGAAAAGCCTTCTTTAGTAAGGCTTTTTAATTCGATTTGCTCATCAAGGAGTTTTGCTCTTATGGAAATGGAAGAAGGCACAATTCAGGATGCTCTTGAAGAAACGCTTCGCGCGGAAATTGACGTTATAGAAAGGGTGCGCGAAAGCCAGACGCGAATGTTCAAGAGCATTCGGGAAAGGGACTGGGTTCTTCTTACTAATGAGTCTGCTATTATAGTAGAGCTTTCTGAAGAGTTCGCTTCCCTTGAAAAGGAGCTAAGCGATCTTATTGCGCTTTCTTCTGGTGGCGAAGAGATGAGCTTTTACAGCGTTACCGCATCCTTTCCGCAAGGGCAGCGCGAGGTTATAAATAGCCTTTTTAGGGAGCTTAAAAGGCTTTTAGTGCTTGCAAAGACAGAGTCTAGCGCTTTTGCTGAATTTGTTTCAGGCCAAAAGGCTTCTCTTTCTGCTCTTGTTGAACACATTCTCCCTGCAAGGAAAGGTCGAGTTTACAATAAATACGGCTCCCTTTCTTCAAGCGGAGGAGAGGGAATTATTTTGGATAGGGTTTTTTAGCAAGTGATTTATCAAAGAATGAGGAGTGTTTAATGTCAACTTTTTCAGGAATTGAGATGGGAAAGCGCAGCTTGTTTGCGCACGCCATGAACATTCAAACTGCGGGGCACAATGTGTCCAATTCATCAACAGAAGGATATACAAGGCAGCGCGTCCAGTTAAAGGCTTTTCCGCCGATTTACCGTCCTGACCTTACCCGCGCGGAAAGGCCTGGCCAAATTGGGCAGGGCGTTTCAGTTGAATCTGTCAACAGGCTGCGCGACACTCTTTTGGACATACGTATTGTAGCGCAAGCTGAACAGACAGGCTATTGGGAAACGCGCGATAAATATATTTTAATGATGGAGCAAGTTTACAACGAGCCTGATGAAGTTTCTGTGCGCACCCGAATGGATCAGTTTTGGGATGCTTGGGAAGAGCTTTCCCTTTATCCTGAATCAACAGCGGCAAGGCAGGCTGTTGTCACGCGTGGGAAAACGCTTACTGACGCCATACACAACCAGTACAAGGCGTTGCGTGGCATTGGGGACATGATCAACAGCGATATTGCAGCTGTTGTTCGGCAGGTAAACGAGATAACAGCTAACATTGCTTCCCTTAACGAAGAAATTGTCAAGGTGAAGGCTATGGGCGATAATCCGAATGACCTTATGGACGCGCGCGATGTTTTAACAGAGAAGCTTTCAGTTCTTTTGGGTGTAACGTTTGATATCCGCGATGTTGACGAGGAATACGTAATCCATATTGACGGCATGGAGCTTGTGCAGGGAAAGACCACGCAGCGCCTTGCCTTGGCTTCTGGTTTTGACAATAACGGCTACTATAGCGTAATCTGGCAGGGTAGCGGCGAGCTGGCGGATATTTCCGGCGGCACACTTGGCGCGCTCATTGAACTGCGCGACTCTGACGTGCGCCAGCAAATACAAAGCGTCGATACAATGACCATGAACTTTGTTGATCTTGTAAACGGTCTTCATAGGGAAGGGATGTCGCCAAACGGCAGGACAGGCGTTGACTTCTTTGTAGAGCAGTATTTTATAGAAAACACTAACGGAAACTACGACAGGGATGGCGATGGCGTATATGATTCTTCATATATCTTTAGAATTACAGGCGCAAATTCCCTTAATCCCCGAAACCAAATAGGTCTTGAAGGTGTGATGACATTTTCCGCGCCTGAAGGCTTTGTGCAGGTGCCCTACTATTCCACTGACATGGTTTCTGAGGTTGTGGAGCGCATTAACAATTCAGGTGCTGAAGTTACAGCTTCCATTGACGCAAACGGCCGCCTCGTTCTTAAAGGCACTGCTGCTGCGGTAGTAGAAAACCCTGACTTTGTTATCCGCCACGTTGAAGATTCAGGCCGCTTCCTTGCGGGTTACGCGGGCGTTCTTGCAGGCTACGGAGAAGAAAACGCATACACTTGGGAACAAGCTGACGCTGTAGCGGCTTTGGCAGGCGAGCGCGTTCAGTTTGCAGTAGCCCCTGTAGCGCATCCTTCAGGTTGGATTGAAATAAATCGCGTTATTGAAAATGACGTTAGGACAATAGCCGCTGGAAGGCAATCCTACGAGGGTGTAGTATTTCCTGGCGACAATTCTGTAGCAGCTGCCATTGCTTCAATAAGGAACACGCCTGTCATGGTGGGCTCCGCTAGAAGCTTTGATGACTACTTTGCAGATGCCGTTACAGAAATTGCCTTAAAGGGGGAGCAAGCTCGCCTTTCTCTTGAAACGCAGAACGCAATAATGAAGGAGCTTCACGACATGCGCGATGCTGTTTCTGGCGTTAACATTGACGAGGAGCTTGCGGATATAATCAAGTTCCAGCACGGGTATAACGCCGCGGCTAGGTTTATTGCTGTGGTAAACGACATGCTCGACACTATAATAAACAGGATGGGCGTGTAAATAAAGGATGAGTAAAGATGGATAGAATAAGTTCTTCCATGCCGCACAGGGATATGCAGTATTCCCTGCGCAGGCAAGAGTCAAGGCTTAGTACTCAAAACGGAAAGATAGCGAACCAGTCTTCAATTTCCAATTTGCGTGATAACCCGCTTGCGGCAGGGCATTCGGTTCGCTACAAGTCTTATCTTGCCCGCCTTGAGCGCTTTGACAACAACGTGCGCACGCTTTCA
>CAYYCW010000071.1:0-8312 GCA_964470435.1 uncultured Treponemataceae bacterium | reverse complement strand
CGCTAGCCAGCTCTAGCAGCAAAACTTTTTGTAATAGGTAAACTTTTTTAATTGGGTTAGAAGAAAATTGCAGGTCGCATAGAAACTCTTGCTTTAAGCCTTTTAAGCTCCTTTTGCGCTTTCGTTAAAATTGAACACGAATGTTCAATATCCAACTCTTAGTCTGAAGGTTACAAGAGTTTTATAACATTGTCAAGCATTTTTTAGTTTTGTAAAAGCTATTGGCTAATAGCCTATAGCTTTAGGGTACGGCAATAAGCCTTTACTTTAAGAACTCTACTTGCTAAACCCCAGTGCTAATAGCTACAAGCTAAAGGCTATAGGCTGAATAAGCTTTTAGTATTAGGGTGGGGCAAGTAGCACTCTGTGCGCGAACTTTGCTGCTTTCCCAGTAGGCTATACTCCTTGCTTCACCCGTAGGCTAAAGGCTAAAGGCTAAAAGTTCTAAATTCCAAACTAATACTATTCGAACTTAAGGCGGCAACTTCCTTTGCAAAGCTTTCTTCTTTTTCTTTGGGAATTGCGCCTTTTATTAAAGAAGAAGAAGCTGCAAAACCCTGTTCAAAAATGCGGGCGCTAGCGTCTTGCGCTAAGCGTAAAAAGCTTGCTATTAGCTTATACGGCACTTCCGCGCTAAAATAAGCCAAGGGCACCCTTTCTTTTGGGTTAGCGGCTGCAAGGGCGTTTTTAGCGGCTTCGGCATACGCGCGTGAAAGGCCTCCTGTGCCAAGAAGAGTGCCGCCAAACCATCTTGCCACAGTAACAATGCAGTCTGAAAGATTAGCGCCCTTTAGCACATTTAGGATGGGGCGTCCCGCTGTGCCTGAAGGTTCGCCATCATCGGAACAGCCGCAAACTTCGGGGCTTGAAAGAATAAAGGCGTGCACAACATGGGAAGCGCTTTTGTGCTTTTCCTTTTGGGTTTTAAGCAAGCTTCGCGCTTCCTTTTGCGAAAAAACAGGAAAAATTTCCGCAAGGAACTTTGACTTTTTTACGATTATTTCTGCCGAAGCAGGAGTTTCAATGCAAAGCACAAGGCTTTTTAAGAAGCTAAATAAAAAGCGGGAAAACTAAAAGAAGTTCCCCGCCTTTACTTAACATAAAATACTAGGACGCTTACTTTGTAATAACGCGTGCCATTTCAAGCACCTTGTTAGAATATCCCCACTCGTTGTCGTACCAAGAGCAAACTTTAACAAAGGTCTTGTCAAGCTGAATGCCCGCCTTTGCGTCAAAGATTGAAGTGCGCGGGTCGTGCCTAAAGTCTGTTGAAACAACGGCATCTTCTGTGTAGCCCAAAATTCCTTTAAGCTCGCCTTCAGCCGCCTTTTTCATCGCAGCACAAATTTCTTCGTAAGTGCATTCTTTTTCAAGTTCACAGGTAAGGTCAACAAAGGAAACATCAGATGTTGGAACACGGACAGACATTCCTGTAAGCTTTCCGTTAAGGGAAGGCAAGACCTTTCCCACAGCCTTAGCTGCCCCAGTTGATGAGGGAATCATGTTTTCTAGTATTCCGCGCCCGCCGCGCCAATCCTTTTTTGAAGGGCCGTCTACGGTTTTTTGCGTTGCTGTTGCAGCGTGAATTGTAGTCATGAGGCCGCGCTTAATTCCGAACGTGTCGTTAAGCACCTTAGAAATGGGGGCTAAGCAATTTGTAGTGCACGACGCGTTTGAAATAATGTCTTGACCTGCGTATGTCTTGTCGTTTACGCCGTAGACAAACATCGGCGTATCGTCCTTAGAAGGAGCAGACATAATCACCTTTTTAGCGCCTGCTGAAATGTGAGCGCGGGCAGTTTCATCTGTAAGAAAAAGCCCTGTGGATTCAACTACAACGTCAGCACCAACTGCGCCCCAGTTTAGGTTAGCAGGGTCCTTTTCTGCAGTAAGGCGAATCTTGTTGCCTTCTACAATCATCGTGTTTCCTTCAAGCTTAATGTCTTTTGAAAAAACCCCGTGAACAGAATCATATTTAAGCATATAAATAAGATAATCAGGGTCTAGCAGGTCATTAATTCCTACAATTTGAATGTCAGAGCTAAAATTTTCCACTGCGGCGCGGAAAACCATACGACCTATGCGCCCAAAGCCGTTTATTCCTACTTTTACCATACACAATACTCCTGAAAATCAAAATATAAGGTGAGACAATAAATAATTTACAAGGTTACAGCCTAGCTGTCAATATTTTCAATAACAGGCTTTGACAAATCGTAGTAGTCCAAGATGCTTGTGCGCCATTCAGGGATTGAGTTTTTATCTTCCCATTCAATCATACGCACAATCTTAAACTTTTTTGGAGTATTGGGATTTTCAAAAATAACTACAGCAAAATTCCCGCGCCCTATGTAAATAATTGTTTCATTTTGCGCGTGCGGCTCATGCTCTTCAAGGAAGTTGAGCACACATTCAAAATGCGCAGGCGCACCTGATTCCTTACTTGCAATGGCTCCTGTAATGTCTTTAATTATTTCGCCGCAGTAAGGACACACAATAGAGGCAAATCGCGAAACCATTGAAACGTCTGGTAAGTCGGTTTCCGTTTTTCGCGTTCCCCTATGCTTGCTTTTAAACTTGCGTACTGGACGCTTTTCAGCCCTAGCTTTAGCATTTATAGCTGAAGGCTCAGCCTTAGGGTTGCGTGGTTTAGGGGTTTTCTTCTCTACGTCGCTTTGGCTTGTGTTTTCGCTCATTTTAGTCTTCTCAAATATTTAAGATTCTTCAAAGGCTGATTCAATATGAATTAGATGCTCTTCTTTGGATACAGGCTTTATTTTTGCAAATATAACGTCAAAGCGTATAAGCCTTTCGCTGTGTTCAGGGTTTTCGGCTATATACATTTGCGCAACGCTAATCATGCGTCGCCGCTTATTCGCGTTAATTACTCGCTCTAAATCTTCAAATTGTCCGCCTGGCCAGTTTTTTACTTCTATAAAAACAATTGTGTTACCGTCAAGGGCAATTATATCAATTTCGCCTTCTTTGCGTCTCCAGTTTCTTTCGCAGATTGTCCAGCCCTTTGCCTCAAGCTGCATAGCGGCAAAATCTTCTCCCTGCGTGCCTGTTTTTACGCGGTAAAGGCTTTTTTTCATATATGCTTAGGCAAGGATGACGATTTAGAAAGCTCAATAGGGCTTATTGCGCGCGCAATAAAGAGGCTTTTGTCAGAGCGTAAGTCAACAAGCTTGCTTTCTGAAACAATTTGCCCAGACTCATCTATAAGAATGTTTATAACAGGGCGCAAGGGCATTTCAGGAAAAACTTGAGCTACGCGGGCAATTGAAGAATTGTTCATTAAAACGATAGAGCCTGAAGGATATATGCCTATATTTTGAATCATTGCCTTAATAATGTCAGGGTCAAAGCGGCTTCCATTATCCGCTATAAGTTTTTTCATAGCGTCATAGCCTGAAAGCCTAGTGCGATACGGACGCAGAGAAATCATTGCTTCAAACGCATCTGCGGCAGAAACAATGCGCGCTTGAATGCTTATTTCAGCTCCTGCAATGCCTGAAGGATAGCCGCTCCCATCCCAGCATTCATGGTGCTGCGATGCAGGAAGGGCAATTTCATGCGAATACATTAGCTCATCAACAATTATCTTATACCCTGATTCTGAATGTGCGCGCATAACTTCAAGTTCGCTTTCTGAAAGCTTTCCGATTTTTCCTGTAATTTCATCAGGCACGCGAAGCATTCCTATGTTATGAAGAATAGCGCCCGTCGCTACGTTTTTGACTGGCTCAACTTTGATGCTTTCAGCTATAATCACTGAAAGGATTCCAGTGTGAATTGCGTTTTTTGCCATTTCCTTGTCATAAATGTCGCTTTCAAGAATAAAGCTTACAGCGTCAGTAGGGTATTCTTTAACAAAACGGCAAAGGTTATCCACTATGTTGTCAAATACGTGGGGCGCTACAGAATCAGGATTCTTTACGCTGCTAAATATGTTATCAAGCTCATTTATAAGCGCTTTATACTCATAATACTGCTTGACGTCTTTAAGAGGAGCAATAAGTTCTTCAATGCCGCCTGCAGGCAACATCTCTAATATAGTTTTTTGCTTTTTTAGTTCCTGTTCTGCATCTGTGCTGCTTGAAGGCTTAGCAGAAGCTTTCTTAGACTCCTTGCTAGAGGATTCTCCCCAGTCAAAGCCCTTGAACTTGCTAAATTCAGACAAGTCAGGAAGCGCAGCGGCATCAGCAAGCGTGGCTGGGTCTACAACCTGCGCTTCATCATTTTTAGGCTCTTTTTGCTCTATTGCAATTCCCTTTGCCTCTCCATCTCCTTCATCTATAATTTTTCCCGATGTAACCACAAACGGAATATTCCATCTTGCAAGCGCGTCAAGCTCCCGCTTTTTAATTGGAGTTCCAGTATCTACAAGCATAAAGCTTTCATCATCAAAAAAAACAGGGGCTGAAAAGCGCATATTTTCTTTTAGATCACTTGTCTTGATTTTTATAGGCACTGTGTTTTCTCCGGGTCTTTTTATTAAGAAATCGGAAATTAGCTTTTATAATATCATGGTTAGTTAAATTTTACGACTGCTAAAACCATTTTTTTAGCTTTGCACGCTCAAGAAAAGCAAAAATAGCAGCAGCCGAGCGGTATGCATTTTCAGGAATAAAAGCGCCTACGGGAAGCCCATAAAGAAGGGCAGAAAGCACCTTATCTTCTATAACGGGTATGCCGTGCGTTTTAGCGCTTTCTACAATGCGCAATGCTGTGCGTCCCTCGCCAGTGGCTACAATGCGCGGGGCTTCTTCGTCCAATGAATAGGAAAGGGCTGCAGCTGTTTTACGAAAAGGCGCTTTTCTTTGTTTGCCTTTTTCCTTCTCTCCCATAAAGAAGCCGCTTAAATTTCAATGTTTACAGGCTTTGCCTGAAAAACATTTGCCTCAAAGCCATAGTCAACAGGGGCTATAATGCCTTCATCTTTAAGCGCTTTTTCAAGCTCTGCGGAAAGCCTTAAAAGCGCCTTGCTCGGAGGAGTAGGAAACAAGGAAAAGCGGCAGCCGCTTTCAGAGACAATAAAGTCAGCAGAGGAACCGTCTTCTAAGGCTGCAGTTACCCTAGTTTCAACCGCCTTGTTCCGAGCGCTGTCCAGCAAAAAGCGGATAGAGCCCGTGCATTCAAGATTAGCAAAGCTCCTTCTAAATGGCAGGACATGCCAGTCAAGCCTAGTGCTAGCGGAATCCTCATCTTTTTTTGCCTTGCCGCCAGTAAAGGCGCTAAAAAAATCAAGGCTTTCACCTTCCTTTTCACTTGGGGAATATTGAAAGCCGTTACTTGCGTTTTTTTCTTCTTTTTCTTTGCCGCCTTGCTCATTGTCAGCGTTAGAGCCACTGCCGCCGCTTGCCTCTTCGTTAAAAGGCAAAACAGCATCCTTATAGCTAAGCGGGGCTGCCATAGCCTCTGCGGTAAGCCTTCCTTCAAGCACATCAATCGCGGCCTTTAGATTGCTTTCTGTAAGTGGAATACCCTTGCTAAAAAGAAGGGATGCAGCCTCGCAAGCCCTAAGCTCCATTAAGGGAAAGGCTTTAGCAAGGTGCAAAATCCTTTGTATGATTGCAGCGTCCATTCGCATTCCTGAAACATGAAAAAACGCTAGCGTGTGAAAAGCTGCTTCTGAAGGGCTTATTCCGCTTGAAGCTAAAAAGGACGCAAAAGGAAAGGCGCGCGGCTGTGGCGGGTTAGCTATCCTTATGTAAACGCTGCCGTTTTCAAAAAAAACTGTGCCTTTAAGAAGTGCGCCCGCCTTAACCGCAAACTTAGCAGGCGTTTCAAAGCGAGCAACAACATCCGCTCCTGCAACCTGAATCCTTGCTGTGCCGTCTTGGTTTACAGAGCGCACATAAAGAGAAACGCCTTGCCCGTTTTTTAGAAGAACCGCGCCTTCACGCTTTTCTGGCAGGGCAAAAGAAAGGAGGCGCAAAGCCTCATTGCGCAGGTTGCACTTCCTTAGCTTTATCCTTGCGCCTAATAAGCTGCTTAATTCGCGCAGCCTTTCCAATCTTTTTGCGTATATAGTAAAGCTTAGCGCGGCGAACCTTTCCTAGACGCACAACCTCCACCTTGGCAATTCTAGGCGAATGGAGCGGGAAAACGCGCTCAACCCCCACGCCGTAGGAGTTTTTGCGCACAGTGAAAGTGCGGCCAATGCCTGAATTTTTAAAGCAAATTACAAGCCCTTCGTAAACTTGAATGCGCTCGGTCTTTCCTTCAATAATCCTAAAGTGAACCTTTACAGTATCTCCCACATTAAAAGAAGGCACGTCAGCCTTTTTTTGGCCCTCTTCAATCACCCTTATTAAATCCATTTTTAACCTCCTCTATTAGGGATACCGTTTCCCCTGAATAAATGCCTTCGCTTAAGCATTTTGCTAAAAGGTCAGGCCTTCTATTAAGCGTTTTTTCAACGCGCTTTTTAAGGCGCCATCGCCTTATGTTTTCATGGTGCCCAGAAAGAAGAACTTCTGGCACTGCAATTCCTTTAAAAACCTCCGGGCGAGTGTATTGCGGATACTCTAAAAGCCCTTCGGAAAAGCTTTCTTCCTTTAGAGAAGCATCAGAAATCACGCCTGGAACAAGGCGGCAAACGGAATCAATAATAACCGCTGCCGCAAGCTCGCCAGAAGAAGCAACATAATCACCTATTGAAACTTCCTCATCCACGTACAAGTCCACAATCCGCTGGTCTATTCCCTCGTATCTTCCGCAAATAAAGACAAGCTCATCCATGCTAGAAAGCTCTTCCGCATAACTTTGCGAAAAGGGTTTGCCTGAAGGCGTGGGGAAAAGCACCCGCCTGCCCGCATTAGCGCCACTTTCCGCGCGGTCGGCGCCTTTTTGACGGACACCCGCAGCTTCAAGCGCAAGGGAAAGAGGCTCGGGCAACATGAGCATTCCAGCGCCGCCGCCATAAACCGCGTCATCGCAAGACTTGTGCTTGTCAAAGGCGTAATCCCTTATATCCACAAGCGAAAAACTAATAACGCCCCTTTTAACCGCCTTATGCATAATGGAGCTTTCAAAAAAAGCCCTTAGAATTTCAGGAAAGAGCGCAAGAACAGTGAGCTTCAAACCCTACTCCAAAATCCAGCTATGTAAAAGCGCAACAGTCTTTTTGGCGGTGTCTATTTCCCCAATAAAGGCATCCTTTAGCGGAACAAGGCGCACTACGCCGCTATCAAGCCTTACCTCAAGCAAAAAGCCGCCCCCTCCTTCTATTACGCTTTCAATGTTTCCTATAACGGAACCTTTATACACAAGAGCGCACTTACAAAGATCACTTATATAAAACTCGCCCTCTCTTAAAGGGCAAGCCTTATCCCTTGGAACAAGAATTTCCGCGCCTAAAATAGCCTTTGCTTCTTCCGGCGTGTCAATTCCCTTAAACTTAATAAAAAAAGACGAGCTGTTTCCTCTAGTTTCTTCTATGATGTATTCAACAGGCTCGCTATTTTTATTTTTAAGGCGCAAAAAAACCGAAGAAAGCGCTTCAATATGGGCAGTTTCCCCAGAAGCGCTTTCAACGCGCACAAAGCCATTTACGCCATGCGCACGCCTTACAAAGGCAGTTACAAGCCCATCACCTAAAAGGCCCAACGCCTTTAGTCCACAATTTCTAAAATAGCCTTCTTGCCATGCCTTCCTGCAGTTGCCGCAAGCACTGTGCGCATGGCTCGGGCAATACGGCCATTTTTGCCTATAACCTTGCCAGCGTCTTCGGGCGCGACCCTAAGCTCAAGCACAACGCCGCGCTCATTTTCAACTTCGCTAACAGAAACGCTTTCAGCATTATCAACAAGAGCCTTTGCAATATACTCTACAAGCTCTTTTTCCATAAAGGCGCCCGCTTAAATTGAAAAATTGCTGTGGTTAAAAATACGCCTTACAGTATCCGTAGGCTGGGCTCCCCTGTCTAGCCAAGCGCGTACCCTTTCCGCGTTAAAGGCAACCTGCTTTCCTTCAGCTTCTATAGGCTGATAAACGCCAAGTTCTTCAATGGCGCGTCCGTCGCGCGGCTCCCTTGAATCTTGGACAACAATGCGGTAATAGGGGCGCTTTTTGCTGCCAAACCTTTTAAGCCTAATCTTTACGCTCACTTTTAGAATCCTCCAAAGATATTCAAGCGGGGATTGTAAAGCAAAAACAAAAAGAGGTCAAGGCAAGGAGAAGTTAAAAGTTTTGAGTTTAGTTTGGAGTTTTAAGTTTTGAGTTTGGCAAGGAGCGTTCTTATAGCGCTCTTCTTGCCCTGCCCTAGTACTCTTAACTTTTAACTTAAAACTCTAAACCGACTCCTT
>CAYYCW010000070.1:0-8323 GCA_964470435.1 uncultured Treponemataceae bacterium | reverse complement strand
TATTGCAAACTATATTCTTGAAGGCATTTATTTTTATTCGGGCTTTATGTTTTTCTACAACCTTGCCAGAAACGGCAAAATGCCCGGCTCCGCGCAAGAAATACGCTACATTAACAGGGACGAAAACACCCACCTTTGGCTTTTTAGAAACATTATCTTTGAGCTAAAAAAAGAGGAGCCTAACCTGTTCTCGCCAGAGAATATAGAAGAATACAAGGCTATGATGCTTGAGGGAGTGCGGCAGGAGGCTAGCTGGGGCGCCTACGTCATAGGAGACAGTATTCAAGGGCTTACTTCCAAAATGGTGGATGACTACATTAAGTATCTTGGAAACCTACGCTGGACTTCACTTGGCTTTGACCCACTTTATGAAGGCTACATGGAGGAACCCGCTGATATGTCATGGGTAAGTGCTTACGCCAACGCCAATATGGTAAAGACTGACTTTTTTGAAGCGCGCTCAACAGCATACGCTAAAAGCACAAGCCTAGTTGATGATCTGTAGGTAGCTATTAGCTTGCAGCTCTAGGGCTAGGCAAGTAGCGATCTCTTTAAGAACTCTTCTTGCTAAACCTCAATGCTACAGGCTAAAAGCCAGTGGCTGACGGCTGTAAGCTAGTAGCGTTAGGGCTAGGTAAGTAGCCCTGCTTGCTGTGCCCTAAAGCTATTATTGAAACGCTTCTAGCTTGGTCTTTCTTCAAGCCACAATCCTACAGGCCGCCTTAAGACATCCGCTATAATGGCTGTTAGTATCATTTTGATAACTTCCGCAGGCAAGAGGGGAATAAAGGCTATTTGCACTGCCTGAACCAGGTTTGAGCCTGCAAGGCTTCTGAATGAAAGGATAAGAGGAATTGAAGAACAAAGGATGCCACCTATTGAGCCATGAACAATCGCTGGAAAGGCCTTTGCGCGCTCGTCAGTGGGGGTTACCTTTCGTGTGCAAAATCCTGCAGCGGCTGCAGCAAAAAAATAGCCTGTAACCGCGCCTCCTGCAATCGTCCTTAAAGCATCAATGCCTGCAAGCTCGCTTGGGAAGATTCTAACGCCAAAAAATCCTGCGGCAGCGCCTGCAATGCAAAATAGTCCTACAGAGCCCGCGCCGCTTACAGGACCTAAAAGCATTCCAAGAACTGCAGCCACTAAGTTATGCGGCGTTATTGGAAGGATTAGGCTATTCCTTGTATCAAACTGAAAAATGGAGCAAGTGCAAAGAAGAGCAGCTCCCACAAGAACTGCAAGGGATTTTCGCGTTTTAGCTTTCAAGGAATTCCCCTTTAGAAAGGCGTGGCTGCCTTTTTATTTTAATAGAAGAAATTGCAAGGCATAACAGTGAAGAAATAGCGCAAATCGCTACAAGCCATTCCCCAAATTCAGCGTAAAAGGTGTTAGCGACAGGGTAGACAGGGATTTCAGCATTTAGGAATGCTTGCTGGAATAGCGGCAAGGCGGCAAGTATTTCTCCTGAGGGCAAGATGACCGCGGTAAAGCCGCCGTTTGTGCTTCTAATTAGTGTTGTTCGAAGCTCAATCGCCCTAAAGCTTGCGACAGCGTAGTGCTGGTATTCCGCGCTTGCAGTCTTTGACCAAGAATCGTTTGTAATGTTTATAAGAAGCTTGCCGCCTGCCTTGTGAAGCCTAGCGGTTACTGCTGGGAAAGCGTCTTCAAAGCAAATGGGTGCGGTGAAAGGAATTTTTATTTCCTTTCCGTCCTTTCCTCTTGCTGCAATACTAAAGACTGTGCGCCTATTGCCTGGCGTCCAGCCTGAAGAAAAGCCCACTATTTTCCCAAAGATTGAGGTGAAAAGCTCGTTTTCAGAAAAGGGAACGTATTCTGCAAAGGGCACAAGCTGCATCTTTCCGTACCAGTCAACAATTGCGCCATTGGGATTAATAAGAAGGGCAGCGTTAAAGGCTTTTCGCCTCCCATTTGCGCTTTCAATAAAGGATGAGCCCGTAAAAATGGGAATACCCACATCTTCTAAAAACGAGATAAATGGCTCCTCTTCTGGCTGCGTGCTGTAATAGTGCTTATTGATATTGTACGAATAGGGAATGGAGGATTCGCTCCAGATTATAATATCAGGCTTTTGCCCTGAAGCTTCCCAAGAGGAGATAGCTTCCCTTGTTAGGTTTTGCAAGTCAAGAAGAGCGTTTTCTCTGCTTTTGCCGCCTCCCCAAGGGTCAGTGTTTTGTTGCACTAGCGTGGCTGCAAAGGTTGCATCGGGGGCGGGAATTGCTGAAAGTGCGCAATACCCGTAGACAAGGCTTAAAAAAAACAAGGCGAGCGCAAAGGCGAGCGCACGCAAGCAGTCGTTATTTATAGGTATATTGCGCCATGCGGGAATTTTTTTTTCTTTAATCCTTGTCTTGTTTTCAGGAAGCAAAATCTCCGCGGCAACTGCTGAAGCTAGAGCAAAAAGGAAGGATATGCCCCAAACGCCTGTTGTATCTGCAATTTGGATAAGGCACCTCATGCCTAAGGCTGAAAGAGGAAGCGTGCCCCAAGGATAGCCTACAAAGCCTGTGGACTTAAGCCATTCCCAGCACACCCAGTAGGCAGCAAAGGCAAAGGGGCGAACGCTTCTTTGCAAACAAAGCATAGCTTTTAGGCACCATCCCGTTGAAATTCCAAGTCCAAAGTAAGCTATTGTGGAAGCCCCAAGCGTAAAGATTGCAAAATCCTTAAAGTTTGCAAGCCAAAAGCTTGAAAAAAGATGGACGCAGGCAATTTGTGCTCCGCACAAAATGCCTGCAACCGCAAAGGACTTTGCGCGCGTTAAGGCAATATATAGTGGAACAAGCGAAAATATGCCAAATATGCTTGAACCTAGCAAAAATAGCTCGTTTGGAATGCCAAGTGAAAGCATTAAGGATGAAAGCAATGCGGAAAAAAGCAGCGGAAAGATAGGCATAAATTTTGCTTTATTTTACCTATTTTCCTTGAATTGTTTCAATATAACCTCTATTATAATAGGCAGTTATGGATAGCATTGGCGAATGCCATGAAAGCGAGTACGGTTGCCAGCCAGAGGCAGCGGCATCCGCGCCAGGGCGCTTTCACCTTTTAGGAGAGCACACATGGTTTGCAGGCGGGCTTGCGCTTTCAATGGCTATTGATTTGCGCCTTTCAATTGCCATATCCCCAAGGCAGGATTCAGGCTATAGGGTTTATTTTGCAACAACAGGGGAGCGCAAAAAGATTTCGCCTTCAAACTTGAAGTACAGGAGGGAGGACCGCTGGGTTAATTCCCTAAAGTCTGTAATTACTGCCTTTATTGCTGGCGGTGAAAAGGTTCCAGGCCTTAATATATCTATTCAGTCGGAAATTCCCCTAAATACAGGGCTCGGCGTTCCGAATGCAATGAAGGTGGGGCTTGCCCTTGCGTTAAGGAAGCTTTTGCAAGATGGAAAAAGAAAAAAAATAAGCGACAATGCTTTAATTTCGCTTATTGAAACTGCAAATGAAAGGTTTTTAAGCATTCACCCCCACCGTGAGGATCTTTTTTGCGCATTTTACGCAAAGAAGGGCAGTTGCATTAAGACGGATTTGAGCGCGGGAACATTCGAATATGCAGCAATGCCTGAAAAAAGCCACTCAGTTATCCTTGTAGACACAAAGGTCCCGCGCGTCTCCTCGCGTGAAGAGCTTGGCGCACGCATTGAAGAATGTTCGCGAGCCTATAACCTTGTGCTCGGCTCTAAAGAAGGCTCTTCAGAGCTTTTTCCTCTTTCTTCTATAAATGAATCCCTCTTTGAAGAGCTTTCAGGAATATCGCAGTCGACTCGCCGCATGTTGGCCTTTATTATAAATGAAGCTCAAAGGGTGGAAAGCGCCTTGCAGTTTTTAAGGGCAGAAGACTTTGCAGCCTTTTCAAAGGCTGTAATTCATTCTCATGAAGGCTTGCGCGATGGATTCGAGATTTCTTGCCCTGAGCTTGACTGGATTGTAAAGCGCGCACTTGAGTTTGCAGATCCTGAAAAGCCTGATCTTGTATGCGCTAGAATGACGGGAAGGGGATTTGGCGGCTGCGCCTATGCAATTTTGCCTTCAGAGCATTGCAATACCTTTATTGCAAAACTTGGCGAGTATGAACGGATTTTTGATTTTACACCCCTTCATTACATTGTAAAGCCTTCGGGGGCTGCTACTGTTGCATAAGTTTTTTTTTAAGATTTTATGATATTGTAAAAATATGCTTGTTCTTCTTACAAATGATGACGGAATAGACGCTGCAGGCATTAACGAGCTTGCAAAAGCCCTTGAGCGGTATAGCCATGAAGTTTGGATTGTAGCGCCTGATTCCAACCAATCAGGTATTTCGCACGGCATTTCAAGCTTAAATCCGCCAAAAATTGAAAAGATTGGGGAGCGAGCCTTTTCTTGTTCTGGCAAGCCTGCAGACTGCGTTATTGCAGCTTTTAGCGGGCTTTTGCCGCAAAAGCCTGATGTAGTTCTTTCAGGCATAAACTATGGAGCAAATCTTGGAACTGACGTAATTTTTTCAGGCACAGTGGCGGCTGCAAGGCAGGCTGCATTTTACGGGATTCCTGCGGCGGCGGTGAGCCTTGTTATAGAAAATAAAATGTCGGATATTGCAAGCTTTCCGCATTGGGAAAATCTTGCTGACTTTGCAGCTAAAAACGTTGAAGTATTCGCCAAGGTTTGCGGTCAAGACTTGTTTGCCAATGTAAATGCTGTCTCTATTGAGGCGTATAAGGGCTTTAAGGTTACAACTCTTTGCAAGAGGATTTATCACGACACAATGCGCGTTTGCCAAAATGCCGGAAAAGATGATACAAGCCTTTTTAGCTGCGTGTTTGAAAGCGGTTATATTGAAACAATTTCTTCTATAGGAGATGACTGGGATGCTGTTAAAGACGGGTATATTTCAATATCTCCAGTTTTAGCGCAACCTGTAGCAGCTGAAAGCCTAAAGAAAACTTTTTTATCTGCGCCTTTTCTTGAGACGCGGTGATATAACAATAATTAAAAGCTTAATGATATGGTGGGAGGATTTATGACTGACGTTATAAAGGAAGGCTATAAGCTTTATAGACGCAAAAAATTCAGCGAGGCGCTCACTATATTGCTTCCATTGCATTCAGCAGAGACTGAAGGTGATCCTGACCTGTCTTACTTAACGGGTCTTTGCTTGGCTAGAATGAACCGGCATGATGAGGCAATTACCTATCTTGAGCAGGTTGTAACCATGAATGTGGATTTTGCCCGCATTTACCAGTGCCGCCTTGCGCTTGCAGTGTTGTATGCTCTTACTGAAAGGACTAAGCTTGCTGATTTTGAGCTTAAAAAGCTTACAGAGCTTGGCTATGAATCTCCGCAAGTGTTTTCAGCGCTTGGCTATGTTGCCTATTCGTTTGGAAATGCCGAAGAATCCCTTAAATGGTACGAAAAAGCTCTTGAAATGGATGAAAACAACGCTACAGCCATGAATGGGCTTGGCTATATTCTTGCGGATACTGAAAAGGATCTTGACAGGGCTCTATATATGTGCAAAAAGGCATTGGGGATAAGTCCAGAAAATCCAGCTTACCTTGACTCCATTGCGTGGGCTTACTACAAGCTAGGTTTTAACAAGGAAGCTATGATTTATGCTGAACAGGCTAGAGAAAAACTTCCCGATAATAATACTGTAAAGCAGCATTTTGAAAAAATATCCAAAGTGCAGGAAAACTTGGATTACAGGCCAATAGTATGAAAAGATTATGTAGAAGTGTTGCATGCGCAAGCATTGTGCTGTCTCTTGTTTTTCTTTCAGGTAGCTTTGCTCAAACAGGAGCAGGCATGTCATCGGTTACTGTTTCTGCGTCAGACAGGCTTATTGCAGAAGAGGAATTTAGGCGCGGAGTTCAAGCTTATTACCGCGGGGCATTTAACGACGCGCTTATGGTTTTTGAACGCGCCCTTTCGTATGTGCCAAGCGACTCCCTAATTCTTGACTGGCTTGGTCGCGCCTATTTTAAGGCAGGAGGAGAATCTGCTGCCTTAAACCACTGGAATGCAGCTGTGTCAGAAGGCTACAAGGCGGATCTTCTTAGGAGCAGAATAGAAACCGTTTTAGAATGGCGTACGCTCAGACCTACTGATGTGGAAGGTAATCGCTATGTTGAAACAGGGGCAATTCAAGCTGTGCAAGGGCAAAACACCCTGTTTTCACGGCCATCTTCCCTTATTCCGCTTGAAGACGGCTCCTTTTGGGCTTCAGCCTACGCTTCCAATGAAGTACTTCGCTTTGATGTCAACGGAATGATTACAGCACGAGTGCGCGGTCCCGTAAGCGGCTTTAACCGCCCTCTTGACATTCTCCGGCTTAAGGATGGGCGCATGCTTGTTTCTGAAATTGGCGCGGATAGGATTTCTGCCTTAGATGAAAATGGCTTTTACGTTTCATCTTTTGGCGAAAAGGGACGCGGGGAAGGTGCCCTTATAGGGCCGCAGTACATTGCAGAAGACGATTCGGGAAACATTTACGTTACGGATTTTGGAAACGCAAGGGTTTCTGTTTTTAGCTCTCTTTTTGAGCCTCTTTTTTCTTTTGGCGAAAAATCATATGAATTTCCAGGCTTTATTTCCCCAACAGGCATAGCTTGCCTTGAGGACAGAGTCTTTGTTGCGGATTCTGTGCCAGGCGCTATCTATGTCTTTGACACATCGGGAAATTATCTTTTTTGCCTTTCGCCTGAAGGCTCATTTCCAGGAATTGAATCAATTAGGGTATGGAATAGCAGCCTTATATGCTCGGTAAAGAACAGGGTTATTTTACTTAATCCAGTTACAGGAGCCTATTCGGACTTGGCAAACCTAGGCCAAGCTCCTGTTCGTATTTTAAGCGCGGCACCTGACGTAAACGGCAACATCGTTATGGCTGACTATGCGGGTAACTGCATTCAAGTAGCTTCAAAAATGGGCGATCTTGCATCGGGGCTTTTTGTATGGATTGATAGAGTTAATGCAGACAGTTTCCCCAATGTAACGATAGATGTCCGCGTTGAAGACAGGAATCGCAATCCCGTTACAGGCCTTAAAGAGCTTAACTTTTCTCTAACCGAGGATAAGCGCCCGCCAGCTTCCTTTACGCTTGCAGGGACAGGCTTTGCCAATGATGCTTGCGACATAGCGGTGCTTATTGATCGGAGCATAGACTCTGACAGCTATCTTACTGCAATAAGGGATGCGCTTTCTGAAATTTCTTCTGCAATGGTAGGCAACTCCACGCTTACCATAATTTCAGCAGGCGAGGTGCCTGTACTTGAAGGGGAAGGCAATCCTCAAAGCGCGTGGTGGGAAGAGTTTGCACCAACAGCAGCCGCATCTGACCAATGGCGCTTTGACTTAGGCTTGCGCCTTGCAGCAAATAGCCTTGTAAATGCAAGTCCCCGCCGCGCAGTTATTTTCCTTTCCGCGGGCGAGCTTTCCCCTGAAAGCTTTTCTCGCTATGGGCTTGACTCCCTTGCCTCTTACCTAAAGAATAACGGCATATCGTTTTATACGGCGGCATTAAGTCAAGGCGAAGTCCCAGACGAGTTAAGCTACATTGCAAACTCCACAGGAGGAAGCGCACTTTACGTTTACAGGCCTGAAGGCTTAACACCGCTTGTAAGTTCCCTTTCCAGCACTCCAAACGGATTGTACACGCTTTCTTTTGAATCGCTTATGTCTGCAAACTTCGGCGAGGCGTATCTTCCTGTTGAGGTGGAAGTGTACCTTATGAATAGGTCAGGCAGGGACGAGACAGGCTACTTTTCCCCGCTTCAGTAGAGAGGAAATTTAGCCAACGGAAGCCATTAGCTTTTAGCGCTAGGGTGAGCTAAGAAGCATTGTTGTGCAGGTTTTGCTTGCTTAGCGAAAGCCTTGCTTGCCTTGCCCTAAAGCTAAGAGCTAAGAGCTACTAGCTAAAAGCAAGACTCGTTTTGAAGTAGAGAGCGGATGGATGCGTTGTTAGCGCTTACAATCAGCAGACATTAACCGCTCAAATTGTGCTGTTTTGTTTGTTCTCGTAGCTACTTGTCTTGTCTTATTTTAATAAAGAAATAAGAGCATTGAAAGAAAAATGAGTGAGATGGAACAGTATTTGAAAGAATGCAATATAAAGAATACGGAAGGCAGAACAGCGATGTAATTATTCTTCTGCATGGCGGCGGCTTATCGTGGTGGAATTACAGAGAAGTGGCAGAACGGCTTCAAAATGATTTTAGAATAATTGTCCCGATATTGGACGGGCACGCAGGCAGCGATAAAAACTTTACAACAATAGAAGACAATGCCGCAGAAATCATTTCTTTTATTGACGCGGAATTTGCAG
>CAYYCW010000069.1:0-8326 GCA_964470435.1 uncultured Treponemataceae bacterium | reverse complement strand
AAGTTCTAAGTTCTAAGTTCTAAGTTCTAAGTTCTAAGTTCTAAGTTCTAAGTTTGCTAACATGGTATTCAATAGGCCTTCTTAGCGCGATAATTTCGTTTTAGAAATTGTAATTGCGTTTTCCTTTATACATGCTATAATTGATTTGATAAATTTTTAGTTTTGATGCTTTCAATTTTTGAAAAAAATCGTAAGGTATCTTCAATAATGAGGCATCTAATTGTCAAAATCTTTTAAGGAGGAATTGTCTTGGACAATTTGTTTTGGATTGGCCTTGCAGGAGCGGTAGCTGCGCTGCTTTTTGCATTGGTGCAAAGAAAAAGGGTTCTTTCCGCCCCTGAAGGGAACGACACCATGAAAAAGATTGCAAGCGCTATAAGGCAGGGAGCAAACGCATACCTAAGGCAGCAGTACAGCACTGTGGCAAAGGTATTTTTGCTTGTATTTGTAATTTTGCTTGCGCTTGCCTGGTTTGGGCTTTTGGATAATTGGTTTATCCCCTTTGCATTCCTTACAGGCGGCATTTATTCCGCGCTTGCAGGCTTTGTCGGCATGAAAATTGCCACTGCCGCCAATTCGCGAACGGCGCAAACGGCAAGCGAAAGCCTTAATAGAGGGCTCAATACAGCCTTTTCTTCTGGAGCTGTAATGGGCTTTACTGTTGTAGGCTTGGGTCTTCTCGACGTTTCAATCTGGCTTCATATTCTAAAGTACGTTGCTCACTTTGACGCGACTCGGATAGCGCAAACCATGGTTATGTTTGGCATGGGAGCATCCTTTATGGCGCTTTTTGCCCGCGTTGGAGGCGGCATTTTCACCAAGGCGGCTGACGTTGGCGCGGACCTGGTGGGAAAGGTCGAGGCAGGCATTCCAGAAGATGACCCAAGAAATCCCGCCACTATTGCAGACAATGTGGGCGACAACGTGGGCGATGTTGCAGGAATGGGGGCTGACCTTTATGAAAGCTATGTAGGCTCCATTCTTGCCACATTCGCGCTTGGCGTGGCGGCATACCCTGAAAGGCAGTGGGAAGCTGTCCTTTTACCAATAGCAATTGCTGCAGTAGGAATTGTCTGCTCAATTTTTGGCTCCTTCCTTATTCGCACAAAGGAGGGCGCAAGCCAAAGGGAGCTTTTAAGCACTTTGCGACGCGGCACGTACACAGCCGCTGTCATCGCGGCAATTATTGCCGCACCGCTAACTTGGTATATTTTGGGTAACATGGGCGTGTATGTAGCAATTCTTTGCGGGCTAGTTGGCGGCTGCGCTATTGGCTACTTTACTGAATACTACACTTCCGATACCTACAAGCCAACGAAGGGCTTAGCTGACGCTACGGAAACGGGAGCTGCCACTACAATTATAGGAGGCCTTTCGCTTGGAATGCGCTCTACAATCGCTCCAATTTTGATTGTAGGCGTTGCGGTAATCATCTCTTTTTTGGCGGCAGGTGGTACAATGTCCACTGGCTCCGCTCAATATGAGTTCCTATTTTCCAAGGGGCTTTACGGAATAGGCATTTCAGCTGTAGGAATGCTTTCAACGCTTGGCATTACGCTTGCAACGGACGCCTACGGGCCTGTTGCCGACAATGCGGGCGGTATTGCTGAAATGTCTGGGCTTGGAGAAGAGGTGCGCGAGCGCACTGACTCTCTTGACTCGCTTGGAAACACGACGGCTGCTACAGGAAAGGGCTTTGCTATAGGCTCAGCAGCGCTTACAGCCCTTGCGCTTCTTGTAAGCTACGTTGACATTGTAAAAACTAAAATGGACTTTCCGCCTGATCTTTCGCTAACAAACCCGGCAGTGCTTGTAGGCCTTTTTATTGGGGCTATGCTAACCTTTGTCTTTGCAGCGCTTACCATGAGCGCAGTGCAGCAAGCAGCTCAGTCAATAGTGGTTGAAGTGCGTCGCCAGTTTAAGGAAATTGCAGGCATAATGGAAGGTACTTCTGACCCTGACTACGCGGCTTGTGTAACGCTTTGCACAAAGGGAGCCTTGCGCCAAATGGTTAAGCCTTCAATGCTTGCCATCGTCGTGCCGATACTTACAGGCTTAATCCTTTCAGTGGAAGGCGTAGTGGGGCTTCTTGGCGGTGTTTCAATTACAGGCTTTGCCGTAGCTGTGTTTATGGCAAATGCAGGCGGCGCTTGGGACAATGCTAAAAAATACATTGAAGCGGGAAACCACGGCGGCAAGGGCAGCGAGCAGCATAAGGCCGCCGTCATTGGGGACACAGTAGGCGACCCGTTCAAGGATACCTCAGGACCTTCCCTTAACATATTAATCAAGCTTGTTTCCACTGTTTCGATTGTGTTTTCAGGTCTTATAGTAACATTCCACTTGCTGTAAGCTAGGGCATTTCATCAAACCAAAAAGCTGGCGATCTTCGCCGGCTTTTTTGTGTGCTTTACGCTATTTCAGGCATAGCAAGTAAAGGCTTTTTGCTCCTTTTCCGAAAATAATCGTGAAGCGGAGGTTTAATGAAAACTTATTCTATTATGGATGCAAATGGCAACAATTATCTTACAGTATTGAATAAAACCGATGCAGGCTACATGGTTCGCCTTTTTAAGGATGAATACGGCCACGAGACAGTTAGTGACGACTTTTTAAGCGCTGAGCTTTTTGAAATGTGCGTGCGCACAGGCTATCTTGTAGAAACAGAAGAAAAGAAAAAAGGCGCTACAGCGTAAAAGGGGATGCCTTGCGACAAGGCGTTTCCTTAAAGCCTGCCTCAAGGAGCGCGCTAATGGCTTCGTCAGCATTTCCTCTTGCTATCCAGTGTATTTTAGCGCCGCGCCGCTCCATTCGCCTAAACCAGGTTTCTTGTCTTTTGGCAAAGCGGCATATGTCGGAAAGCAGCCCTTGACGGAAAGAGGAAAAAGCCGTTTTTCCCTGCAAGTATTGTGTTGCATGGCGGTATTCAAGGCCGAGCCTTTCAAGCCTTTCCCAAGAAATGCCTTCTTCTTCATGAACGCGCCTCACTTCTTCAAGCAAGCCTAAAGCGAGGCGCTCATCAAGGCGCTTTTCAATTCTTTCACGTAATTCGCTACGTGGAAAGCGCGTTCCTATAATAAGAGGGCAAAAGTTATCTTTAAGGCTCGTTGTTCGGCGCTTACTTGAGCCTGAGCTTTCGGCAATCTCAATAGCGCGGATTATCCTTTCTCGCTCTGCGGTGTCGTCAGGATGAACCTTTTCGCCTATGGCAGCCTTTGCTAGCGCAAGGCGCTCAAGGAGGGCGGCTTCATCAAGAAGGGAAAGAGAACGGCGAAGCTCTATGTTTTTTGGCGCTTCGGTAAAGCTGTAATCAGCTGTGATGGATTCAATGTAAAGCCCTGTGCCGCCCGCTACTATGGGAAGCCTTTTGCGGCTTAAAACGTCTTTAAGCGCTGAGGCAAAATCCTGCTTAAAGCGGAACACGTTGTATTCATTAGGCAGGGAAACAATATCAATTAAATGGAAGGGAACGCTGCCGTATTCGCTTAAATCCTTGCCTGTTCCAATGTCAAGGCCATTGTAAACCTGTCTTGAATCAGCAGAAAGAATTTCGCCTCCAAAGCGTTTTGCAAGCGTTACAGCAAGCGCGGTTTTCCCTGAAGCTGTAGGCCCTAGCACAACAACAGCGTTAAAGGATGTCGTCTTTCTTTCCAGCGTAGCTTTTAGCGTATATCTTCAATAACAGCTCCAGCTGTTTCAAGGATTTTTTGCACATGGGCACTGTCAACCTCGCTTGCTTTCATTGTACATACCCTGCGCGTAGAATCATCTGCCTGGCAGGTTACAAACGAAAGGATATTTCCGCCAAGTTCCGCCACTGCAGCAGAAAGCCTTACAAGGGTGCCCGGCTTATCTTCTACCGTAAAGGTAATGCGCACGCCTGCCTCCCCTGCGGCAAACATTCGCACAAAGGCATGGAAAAGGTCATCCTTTGTTACAATGCCTGTAAGAAAGCTGCCACGCAATACTGGAAGGCAGCCTATGTCCTTTTCTGCCATAATCCTTGCAGCCTCTTCTACAACCTCGTCTTCTTGCACACAAACTGCAGGCTTTGTCATAGCCTTTTCTAGCTTGAGCTTGGATAAAAGATAGGTTATTTCAAACATGTCAAGGCTTGTAGCTTGAGAAGGGGTAGTGCGCATTAAGTCTTTTCGTGTAAAAATGCCTACAACTCGCCCTGCCTTGTCAAGGACGGGAAGCTTGCTAACCTTTTCCCGCGTCATAAGCTCGTTAGCATCAGTTACAGTCATTTCAAGGCGGGCAAAAACAGGATTTTTTGTCATAACGCTTGCTATTATCATTGTTCACACCTCCAGTGCATGCCGTCTAAAGCAGCGGCTTCGCAAAATAGGCTAGAGCGCCTAGCCTCCAAGGTAAGCTTTTTTTACGCTGTCGTTTTTCATCAACTCAGAAGCATTCCCGCTTAAGGTTATAGTTCCCGTTTCAAGGATATAAGCCCTGTCAGCGGCTGCAAGGGCTTTAAAGGCATTTTGCTCTACAAGAAGGATTGTAGTTCCTTCTTTGTTTATGCTGGTTATAATGGAAAAAATCTCGTCAACAAGGATGGGCGCAAGCCCCATTGAAGGTTCGTCAAGAAGAAGGAGCCGGGGGCGAGCCATAAGGGAGCGCGCCATGGCAAGCATTTGCTGTTCTCCGCCTGAAAGAGTGCCCGCATGCTGCTTTAGCCTTTCGCGCAGGCGCGGAAAAAGCTCGCAAACCCGCTCCATGTCGCTCCTTATGCCTGACTTGTCGCGGCGCGTAAAAGCACCCATTTCAAGGTTTTCACGCACGGTAAGGTTTGCAAAAACGCGCCTACCTTCAGGAACTTGCACAAGCCCGCGCCGCACAATTTGTTCAGGGGCAAGCGTTGTAATGTCTTCTCCGCTAAACTCGACTTTGCCGCCCGCTTTTTTTAGTATATTGGAAACAGCGTGAAGCGATGTTGTCTTTCCGGCACCATTTGAGCCTATGAGCGTAACAATTTCGCCTTCCTTTACGCTAAAGGAAATGCCTCGCAAAGCCTTAATTGCGCCGTAAGAAACAGCAAGATCATTCACTGAAAGCATTAAATGCCGCCTTCCGCTTCTGTGCCAAGATATGCCCTTATAACTTCAGGGTTAGACTGTATTTCTTCAGGCAATCCTTCCGCAATAATGCGGCCATAGTCAAGTACAACGAGCCTTTCGCAAATTCCCATAACAAGGTGCATATCGTGTTCAATGAGAAGGACAGTTAGGGAAAACTCAGAGCGTATAAAAGAGATAAGCTTCATTAAGTCGTCCGTTTCCTGCGGGTTCATGCCGGCTGCAGGCTCATCCAAAAGCAAAAGGGCAGGGCTTGAAGCAAGAGCCCTTGCAATTTCAAGTTTGCGCTGCTCACCGTATGGAAGATTTTTAGCGGCTTCTTCAGCCTTAGAAGCAATTCCAAAAAGGTCGAGTAGTTCCATTGCCCGCTCTGTCATAACGCGCTCATCTTCCCTAAAGCGCGGGGTACGGAAAAGGGCATCAAGCGGGCTTGTTGTTTTAAGGCCATAAAGCGCAATGCGCACGTTGTCCGCCGCGGAAAGATTGCCAAAAAGCCTTATGTTTTGAAATGTGCGCGAAATTCCAAGCCGGTTTATTTCAGCTTGCGTTTTTTTATTAAGGCTGTGAACTGTCCCGTGCTTGTCCCAAAAGGAAATATCCCCAGATGTAGGAGAATAAATCCCTGAAAGCATGTTAAAAACTGTGGTTTTTCCCGCACCGTTAGGCCCTATAAGCCCCAAAAGCTCGCCTTCTCTAATTGAGCACGAAAAGTCGCTTACAGCGCACAAGCCACCAAAGACAATGGAAGCGCTGTTTGCCTGAATAAGAAGCTTTTTTTCAGTCTGAACTCTTTTTTCCAAATTTTTTCCTTAAATGTTCTAAACATGCTGGAAGTTTTTCAATCCTTTCCCATGCTCTTACAAAAGAAAACTCTTTCATGCCGAGAAGCCCCTGCGGGCGGAAAAGCATAACAACAATAAGAATAAGGGGATAAATTAAAAGCCTGTAGTCTTGCAAAAAGCGCAAAAATTCTTGCAAAAAGGTAAGCACAAAGGCTGCCACAATGGAGCCTGTCATGGAGCCCATTCCGCCAAGCACTACAAAAATCAAGTAGTCAATGCTTCGGTTAAAAGAAGCAAGGTCAGGCTGCATAAAGCCTATAAATGGAGCGTAAAGGGCGCCTGCAAGTCCCGCAATGAACGAAGCGATTATAAAGCCTGTCATCTTAAAGCGGAAAACGCTTATGCCACAAGAGCCTGCAGCAATTTCATCCTCGCGTACAGCAAAAATAGCGCGGCCGTAGCTTGAGCGTAAGAAGTTTTGCACAAAAATGAGGACAATAATCAGCCCACCTGCAATGATAAGCCAAGTAAGGTCGGTCAGCATTATAAGAATTGTAGGAAACTGTTTTCCGTTAGCGCCGCCAGTTAAATCCTTAAAGTTAACCAGAAGAACACGGATAATTTCCCCAAAGCCCAGCGTTACTATTGCCAAGTAGTCTCCGTGCAGCTTGAGAGTGGGAAAGCCTATAAGAAGGCCTGCGCAAGCTGCAATAAGGGCAGCTGCTATAATGGAAATAGGCATTGGAAGGCCAGCCTGCGTCATTATTGCGCAACTATAGGCGCCCAAGGCCATAAAGCCTGCCTGCCCAAGCGAAAGCTGCCCCGTTATTCCGCAAATCATGTTTACGCTTATAGCCATGGTTGCATTTACTGCGCCTAGCGTTAAAATGCGCGCAGTATAAGCGTCAATTACCCAAAAGCGAATTAAAATAAAGGGAATAAAGACGCAAAGTAGTGCAACAAAGCCAGGCACTAGAATCCCGCTAAGCTTAGCCTTTTTACTGCCGCTTGCGCTTAAAGCTGTCCTTGCCATTAGACTTTTACCCTCGTTTTTTCGCCCATAATGCCTGAAGGCCTTACAAGAAGAATTATAATCAAAATGGCAAAGGATATTGCATCCGCAAAGCGCGAGGATACAAAGCCCTTTGCAAGCGTTTCAGCCACTCCTAGAATGTAGCCGCCGAGCATCGCGCCTGGTACGGAGCCAATGCCGCCAAGGACTGCTGCAACAAAGGCTTTAAGGCCTGGCATTGCACCCATTGTGGGTGAAATTTGCGGATACATAATGGCATAAAGCACGCCGCCCGCGCCTGCAAGGACAGCTCCTATTGCAAAAGTAAAGGCTATTGTTCGGTTTACAGAAATTCCCATAAGGCTTGCAGCCGCCATGTCATAAGAAACAGCGCGCATTGCCTTTCCTTTTCTTGTTCTGTTGATAATCCAAGTTAGGGCAAGCATGAATATAACAGAAAGAAAAATTACTGCAAGCTGAATGTTCGACACTGACATAAACCCTAGACTTACAGTGGTCGGCGGCAGCGAGGGAAATTCGCGCGGATTAGGCCCTATAAAGGGAAGAAGGCGCGCGCCGTTTTGCAGCACAAGTGAAATAGCAATAGCCGTAATCAGCGAATTAAGGCGTGGGGAAGATCTAAGAGGCCTGTACGCCACGCGCTCTATTGCAACAGAAAGCAGGGCGCAAAACGCAGCCGCGCACAAAAACGCAAAGGCAATTCCTAAAGGTGTTGTGCCTGTTGCCCTAAGCGCAAAGTATCCTACATAGGCGCCAACCATAATAAGATCGCCGTGCGCAAAGTTGATTAGCTTCACTATGCCGTAAACCATAGTGTAGCCAAGAGCAATCAGGGCATAGATACTACCAAGCGAAAGCCCGTTTATTACTTGCTGAATTAGGATATCCGCTGTATTCACATTTTGCTGCCTTTCCCCGGCGGAACTTTCCGCCCGCCGGGAATTTTAGTGTTACGGGTCTATTCTAGTCCGGTAAGTTGTGGTAAGTGCTCCGCTATCATCATCCTTTGTAATTTCTAGCATAACCACTGACTTTACAGGATTCCTGTTTTCGTCAAACGAAAGATCTCCTGTAACATAGCTTCCGTCAGTTTCGCGGAAAGCATCGCGTATTGCAACAGAATCAGAGACATCATCAACCTTCAAAAGCGCATCCCGCAACATGTAGGCGCAGTCATAGCCCAGGGCTCCAAAGCTTGTAGGCTTTTCGCCATACTTAGCTTCGTAGTCCATTACAAAGACTGCCGCTCTTGGATCGGTAGAGTCTGAAGCATAGTGGTTTGAATAAAAGCCGTTAAGCATTTCATCGCCGGCGTTGTCAATTACGCCGTCCCAGCCGTCAGCGCCTACAATCGGCGTGTGAATATCAGAATTCCTAAGCTGCTTTGCAATCAAGGCTACAGTAGAGTAATAGTCGGGCAGATACAC
>CAYYCW010000068.1:6153-8344 GCA_964470435.1 uncultured Treponemataceae bacterium | reverse complement strand
GCTAAGGAATGCGCGCTTGCATACGCTTCTGCAATTGGAGGAGGGCGCGCGGGCATTATAGAAACTACTTTCCGCGAGGAAACTGAAACTGACCTTTTTGGAGAGCAAGCTGTGCTTTGCGGCGGCCTTACCGAGCTAATGCAAGAGGGCTACAAGATACTTGTTGAGGCGGGCTACCAGCCTGAAATGGCTTATTTTGAATGCATAAATGAAATGAAGCTCATTGTTGACATGATATTTGAAGGCGGCATTAGCTGGATGCGCTACTCCGTAAGCGACACGGCCAAGTTTGGCGACATGACAGCGGGCCCCAAGGTAATCGGCGAGGAATCCAAGAAGGCTATGAGGCAAATACTTTCTGACATTCAAGACGGCACCTTTGCCCGCGACTGGATTCTTGAAAACCAGACGGGGCGGCCGCGCATGAAAAAATGGGCTAAGGCTGTGCAAGAAGCGCCTAACGAGGCGGTTGGCAAGGAGCTGCGCAAAATGATGCCTTGGATGGAGCAAAAGGAAATACCTAAGTTTTAGCAAAAGGAGAATCTATGGCAAAGATGAGCGGGGCTCAAATGATGGTTAAGGCCCTTGAGGATGAGGGCGTTGACACGCTCTTTGGAATACCTGGCGGCACTGTCATTCACCTTTATGATGCCCTATATGATTCAAAGATAAAGCATATACTGGTGCGCCATGAGCAGGCTGCAGCGCACGCGGCTGACGGTTATGCTAGGGCTTCGGGCAAGCCTGGCGTTTGCCTTGCCACATCAGGGCCGGGGGCAACTAATCTTCTTACAGGCATTGCAACGGCTAACCTTGACTCAGTGCCCCTTGTTGCAATAACAGGCCAGGTAGCCCAGCCTATGATAGGAAGCGATGCTTTTCAGGAAGCGGATATTGTCGGCGCAAGCCTTCCGTTTGTAAAGCACAGCTTTCAGCTTCATTCTCCTGATGCAATTCAAGAAACAGTGCGCAAGGCGTTTTACATCGCCTCATCGGGCAGGCAGGGGGCTGTGCTGATAGACATTCCCGCTGATGTGCAAAAGGCCTTTGGGGACTATCTGTATTCAGAAGAGATTGAGTTTGTAGGCTATCATCCTGAAAAAAACTTTAACCTTGACAGGCTAGAAGACGCTGTAGCAATTATAGAGAATGCGCAGCGTCCTGTCATTTGCGCGGGCGGCGGGGCTATTGGCTCAGGCGCCGCAGAGCAGCTTGCGGAGTTTGCGCTGCAGCACAAAATTCCTGTAGCTACGACCCTTCTTGGCAAAGGCAGCTTCCCTGAATTGCACCCCAGCGGTCTTGCTCTAGGAACTGCGGGAATGCACGGGCAGCCTGTCGCAAACCGCGCGATCATGGCGGCAGACGTTATAATTGCTGTGGGCTCGCGCTTTAGCGACCGCACAACGGGAAACAGGCAAAAGTTTGCGGCAGAAGCAAAGATAATCCACATAGACTTAGATCCTGCGGAAATAGACAAGTCAATTGAAACCGATGTCTACCTTATAGGGGATGCAAGTCGAGTTATAGAAGCTTTGTCTAGCGCAATGAGCGGTAAGGCGGCAGACCGCGGCGAATGGCTAAAGACGCTTGAGGATATCCGCCGTAGCGAATCCGTGCCGCGCCCTTCCTTTGAAGGGGAAATTGCCCCGTGGCAAGCCCTTGAAGCGCTTTCTGAAATAGCAGGAAGCGAAGCCATCATTACCACTGAGGTTGGGCAAAATCAAATGTGGGCAGCTCAGTACTGCACGGTTACCTCCCCGCGCGGCTTTATTACTTCTGGAGGGCTTGGCACAATGGGCTTTGGCTTTCCGGCAGCCATTGGCGCGCTTTACGCTTGTCCGGGGCGCACGGTTTGCTGCGTTGCAGGAGATGGCAGTCTGATGATGAACATACAGGAGCTTGACACTTGCGCACGCTACAATATTCCTGTAAAGATTCTTCTATTAAACAATGACTGCCTTGGCAATGTGCGCCAGTGGCAGCATATGTTTTACAATGGCCGATACTCTAACACAGTGTATAACCGAAGCCCTGACTTTGTAGCGCTTTCAGAGAGCATGGGCGTGCCCGCGTTTTCTGTTTCTTCGCCAGAAAAGCTTCGCCCTTGTATAGAAAAATTGATAGCAGAGCCTGGCCCTGCGCTCCTTGATGTTAAAATACCGCAAGACGCTATGGTGTTGCCTATGGTTTG